>SKYW01000311.1 GCA_007127695.1 Balneolales bacterium
CGGTCGGTGCCGCTTGTCGTGTTTTTGGTGCCCGGTTGCCGGGTTGCAGATGTCAGAGCGTCATCACCGCCTGGATGAAGCGCAGCCCGCGGTCCTCATAGCTTTCGAACATGTCAAACGAGGCGCAC
This sequence comes from Balneolales bacterium, assembly GCA_007127695.1. Taxonomy (GTDB): domain Bacteria; phylum Bacteroidota; class Rhodothermia; order Balneolales; family Natronogracilivirgulaceae; genus SKNL01. Next base: position 129 of record SKYW01000311.1, read on the forward strand.
GCAGGGCTCAGCAGCACCACGTCGCCGCGCTCGGCCTTCATATAGCATTTGCGCACCGCTTCCTGCATCGAATCGGCGTACCAGATGACCGGTGCCACGCCCTGGAGCTGCTCGCGGACCGCCTCACGGCCTTCGCCGATGGCCACGACCAGCTTCACTTTCTTGCGGATCTCGGATGCCAGCTCGCTGTAGTCATTGCCCTTGTCGCGCCCGCCCATGATCAGGATCACCGGTTTGGAGAAACTGGTCAGGGCATACCAGACGGCGTTCACATTGGTCGCCTTGCTGTCGTTGTACCACGTGACGCCATCCACATCCCGCACTTTCTGGAGGCGGTGCGGCACGCCCTCAAATCCACTCAGGCTTTCACGGATGGGACCTTTGTCGATTTCGCAGATTCGCGCCGCAAGTGCCACGGCCAAACCATTCCGCAAATTGTGTTTGCCGGGTAGAGCAAGTTGCTTCATTGGTAACACCTCTTCGTTAAGTCGGTCGGTCTGAATTCGAATGATGCCGTTGCGCAGGAATATTCCGGGAACTTCCACTTCGCTGGAAAAAGGCAGCAGGGCGGGAGTTTCGGGACGGCCGGACAATTTCCGCACCTGATCTTTTACCACGGGATCGTCAAATCCGTAGATCAGCACGTCGTCTTTGGTCTGGTGTCCGGGCAGTTGCATCTTGGATGCGATGTACTCCTCAAACTGGTTGTGGTACCGGTTCAGGTGATCGGGGGTGATGTTCAGCAGCACGCCCACGCGTGCACGGAAGCGGTCGATATGATCGAGCTGGAAACTGCTTACTTCCAGGATCACATCCACCTCCTGCGACGTCTGTTCCACCACTTCGGAAAACGCCGTGCCGATGTTGCCGGCGAGCAGATAGCTGCGTCCCGCCCGCTTCCAGACATCCGCCAGCCAGTTTACCACCGTGGTCTTTCCGTTGGATCCGGTCACGGCAATAATGCGGCTTTTGCAGTACCATGATGCCACTTCGATCTCCGCCACCACCTGCTTTTCGGCATTTTTCCAGGCACGAACGATGGGCGCATCACTGGGAACGCCCGGACTCAGCACCAGCAGGTCACCGGAACGCGCCTTCTCGGTGTGACCCTGCTCCTCGAACGGTATACCGGCCAGTTCCAGTCGGGACCGGTGCTCTTCCGCAATCTTTCCGATGTCGGATACAAACACACGGGCGCCCTTGCTCTTCAGGAGCATGGCAACGGCAACGCCGCTCCGGGCGGCGCCTGCAACAACGATATCCTGTTGTTCAATTCGTGTCATGCGGGTTGTTATCGCAGTTTCAGGGTGATGATGGTGAAGACGGCCAGCAGGATCGCGATGATCCAGAAACGGACCACGATCTTGGGCTCGGCCCATCCTTTTTTCTCGAAATGGTGATGCAGCGGGGCCATGCGGAAAAAGCGCCGGCCCTCGCCGTATTTATTTTTTGTGTATTTGAAGTAGCTGGTCTGGATGATGACCGACAGCGCCTCGATGAAGAAGATGCCGCACAGAATGGGCAGCAGCAGCTCCTTGTGGATCATCAGTGCCACGGCTCCGATGCCCCCGCCCAGCGCCAGGGATCCGGTATCGCCCATGAACACTTCGGCGGGATAGGAGTTGTACCACAAAAATCCAAAACAGGCCCCCACCATGGCGGCGCAGTAGATGGTCAGCTCGCCGGTGCCGGGCAGGTAGAGGATATCCAGGAAACTGGAATAGTCGATGCGTCCCGAGACGTAGGCCAGAATCCCGAGCGCCAGCCCGGCGATGGCCGTGGTGCCGCTGGCAAGCCCGTCCAGCCCGTCGGTCAGGTTCACGGAATTGCTGACCGCCGTGATGATGAAAATGCAGACCGGGATGTAGATAGCCCAACCGAGCGCTTCCCCGAGAAACGCGTAGTCTATGTTGGCGTCCTTGACAAACGGGATGGTACTTAATGTGTTATAATCCTGGAATTCGGGATGGAAATAGAGCACCATGCCCAGTGCCGCCCCCACGGTCACCTGTCCGATGATCTTGAACTTGCCGAGCAGCCCCTCCTTGTTCTTGCGGATGATCTTGATGTAGTCGTCCACGAAACCGACGCCGCCGAGGACGACCGTCACCATGAGGATAAGCCAGATGTAGATATTGTCCGGCCGCGCCCAGAAGACCGTGCCGGTGACGATGGCCAGCAGGATCAGCAGGCCGCCCATGCTCGGCGTGCCGGCTTTTTCGATGTGGTTGTCCAGGCCGATATCCTCCCGGATATTCTCCTGAAGCTGCAGACGGTTGAGCAGCCGGATCACTTTCTGGCCGAAGAATACGGACATGAAAAAGGCCGTCAGCGCAGCGAGGGCACTGCGCACCGTGATAAAGGTGAACACCCCGAAACCCGGGGGATTGAACGTCTGGTTGATCCAGTCCAGCAGAAGATACAGCATCAGGTCACCTCCTTCCGGTTTATGGACTGTTCAGCAGAATGTCCCACGGACTTTTTCCCCGAATGATCTGCGGGGTGTCCTGCCGACGGATTTCCGGCCTTATCCGCAGAATGTTTCCCGGTCCGGCGGCCCTTCTTGTGGATGCGCCGTTCGATCCATTCCGTGAGCGCCTTGCCGGCAATCTGCCGGTCGTCAAACTTGTGCCGGCGCCCGTGCACTTCCTGATACCGCTCGTGTCCCTTCCCGGCGACCAGGACCATGGTGCGCGTATCGGCTTCCAGGATGGCGGACCGGATGGCTTTGCGCCGGTTGGCTTCCACGAAAATCTTGTCGCTGCGGACCACCCCCTTCCGGATGTCCCGTATGATGGCATCGGGGTCCTCGGTACGGGGATTGTCCGATGTCAGCGTGATTACATCGGCATATTTATCGGCAATACGCCCCATTTTGGGCCTTTTTGACTGGTCCCGGTCGCCGCCGCATCCAAACACCACATGCAGCGTGTCCCTTTCGCCGCGCACAGCGGCAAGCGCCCTCAACACATTCTCCAGGGCATCGGGGGTGTGGGCGTA
>SKYW01000084.1 GCA_007127695.1 Balneolales bacterium
CACCGGCAAGGATTACAACACGTACGGTAGTTGACATGAAAGGGCGTGGCGAAAAGATCACCATGCTCACCGCTTATGATTACACGATGGCCCGTATCGTGGACCATGCAGGGATAGACATCATTCTTGTCGGTGACTCGGCCAGCAATGTGATGGCCGGCCACGAGACAACACTGCCAATTACGCTCGAACAAATGATCTATCACACCGGGTGTGTGGTCCGTGCTGCCGAGCACTCGCTCGTAGTGGCCGATCTGCCCTTCATGAGTTATCAGGTCACCGACACCGGGGCCCTCAAGAGTGCCGGGCGCATGATGAAAGAAGCAGGCGCCCATGCGGTTAAACTGGAAGGTGGTGCTGTCGTGGTTCCAACTATCCGAAAAATCGTGGATGCGGGCATTCCCGTAATGGGTCACCTGGGACTTACACCCCAAAGCATCTACAAGTTCGGCACATACAGGGTCCGCGCAACCGACACCAGGGAGGCGGAACAGCTTTTTGAGGATGCCCGAAGTCTTCAGGAAGCCGGCTGTTTTGCCGTGGTCCTGGAAAAAATCCCCGCATCACTGGCGGCCGAAGTGACGGCAGAGCTGGAGATCCCCACCATTGGCATCGGCGCCGGGCAGAACTGTGACGGGCAGGTGCTCGTCACGCATGACATGCTCGGATTGAACAAGGATTTCAGCCCGCGGTTCATCCGCAGGTATGCCGACCTTCATACGGTTATGACAGAAGCCATACGTTCGTTCGGGTCGGATGTGAAAGGCGGTTCGTTCCCGAACACCAGTGAACAATACGACTGAAACAATTCTTCAGGATATTTTGGAAGATACAATGAAACACAGTGACTATGACGCAGACAGATTGATCCTGGTCTGTAACGATGATGGTATTTTTGCTCCCGGAATCAGAGCCCTTGCCGAAGTGGCCAAGGAGTTCGGGCAGGTTGAAATTATTGCACCGGACCGGCAGCAGAGTGCCGTCGGGCACTCCATTACCGTCTCCGACCCGCTGCGGGTAACACCCTTCCAGATCAATTCGAAAATGGAAGGCCAGGCTGTCAATGGCACGCCGGCCGATTGCGTGAAGCTGGCCCACGACAAACTGATGAAGAAAAAGCCCGACCTTGTTTTGAGCGGCATCAATCATGGATCGAACGCCGGCATCAATATCATCTATTCAGGCACCGTGAGTGCCGCAACGGAAGCCACCATCCTGGGCTATCCGGCCATCGCCGTAAGCTGTACCGAATTCAGCGAGTCCGCCGACCTCTCCGGAGCGCAGGAAGCCATCCGCAGAACCGTGCGATATATACTCCGGAATGGCCTTCCAGCCGGGATCACCCTGAATGTCAACGCCCCGGCCGGACCCCTGAAGGGGATGAAGTGGGCGCGTCAGGCAAACAGCCGCTATGTGGAGGAGTTTGAAGGTAGGATCGATCCGCACAACAAGCCCTATTTCTGGATTACGGGCCGGCTTGAGATCCTTGACAAGGGTGATGATCTGGATTTGAACGTTATCAAGCAGGGATATGCCACGATCACCCCGATCCAGTATGACCTGACAGCACACAAGTTTTACGAAAATCAGAAGGATGACCTTGAGTGATCAGGAGGTCCGTCCGGTGTCCGTTCGCAGCTCCAGGGTCCGGATGATCTTGTTGTCAAAAAGGATCAGCAGTCTCATTTCCCGTTCCGGCACATTAACGTATCCCATTGTCTGAACACGGTAACCGCCCAGGTTCCGGTTCAACTCGGCGTGCAGATGAGTCTGAGAGACACCAGGCGGTAGCGAGACCACATACCTTTTCCGGGTGAAATCTTCCGTTACGGGGTATTCAATGGTACGGATACGATCAGGTCCCACCCGAAACCGGTTCAGCTCGTGAATGATCAGGGAATCCGCCTGGGAAAAACTCTTGAGCGACGTGCGCTGCTCGCCCGGATGAAGTATAAGCAGTAAAAAAACGGCCAGACTGGATGCTGCAAGCATTCCAAGCAATATTTTTTTCCTGAGCAGCAGAGGGATGGCGGTGACGGTCATGCCGGATTCAGAGAGGTGGTTGAGGGGCGAAGATGTGATGCAGCACATTGCGTGACACGTCGTACTTCGTACCCTCAAAATGTACTTCGGAATGCGCCCCAACCAGTACCACCTGATTGGTATCGAATGCAAATCCGGATCCATCGGATGCCAGGTCATTGGCAACGATCCAGTCAGCGCCCTTGCGGATCCTTTTCTCCCGCGCCTGTTTGAGCAGATCCCTGGTCTCCATGGCAAATCCTATGAGCACCTGGCCGTTCTTGCGATGCTCACCCAGCCATTTAAGGATGTCCGGCGTACGCTCCAGCGCAACGTTAAGATCCGCTTCCGACTTTTTGACCTTCTGTGAATGAGTCTGTACCGGACGGAAGTCGGAGACCGCGGCAGTCATGATGATGATGTCGCAGTCAGCATGGGTCTTGACCTGCCGGAAAAGATCCTCCGTAGTGGTAAAGGCCAGCTTGCGAATGGATGGAGACAGTGCCGTAGTGCTGACGGAATCGGAATGCAAAAGGGTAACCTCTGCTCCGTGAGCGGCGGCAGCGGCCGCCATGGCCATTCCCATTTTTCCTGTTGACGGATTGGACAGGAAACGCACCGGGTCGAGATATTCACGGGTGGGTCCGCATGTGACCAGCATTTTCTTGCCCGTCAGCACTTCCCGGAGCGTGGGGGTTACTTTTTCCCCTGAAATCCGCCTCGATGGGGCCACTTCCAGAATCTGGATCATCCGGTCAATAATAACGTCCGTATCCGGCAGCCTTCCTACGCCTTCCATTCCGCTGGCCAGGTACCCGTGGTCAGGCGTGAGCAAATGGTATCCAAGCTCCCCGGCTTTTTTCAGGTTGTACCGGGTGGATGGGGCCCGGTACATTTCCCCGTCCATGGTGGGACAGATCAGTACCGGACAACGGGCGGCAAGGACGGTTGTGGTCAGCATGGAGTCCGAAAAGCCATGCACAATCTTGGCCAGGCTGTTGGCAGTGCAGGGCGCTATGACCATGAGGTCGGCCCACTCCCCCCAATGAATGTGCTGTGTCCAGTTCGTACTGATCCCGGTCGGATTGTCGGGAAAAATATGGA
>SKYW01000189.1 GCA_007127695.1 Balneolales bacterium
CGCCGACTGACCATACCGCCGACTGACCGAAAACAAAAACCTGAGGAATTCCCATGAAGAGTACGTCTGTAGAAGCCGTGGCATTGCGGTCACGGTCTGCGGTCCCGGAGACACCCACAATTTCAGGCAATCCATTGTCACCGGTATCGGGAAGTGTTGCCGTCCTTCTCATCGCGGCCCTTTTTATCCTGGGTGGATGCGGCTCCGGCCCCGGCAACGGCGAGCGTCCGTCCGCTGCACCGGATCCGGAAAGTCCGATGCAAATGGAAACCGGCCAGGACGAGCAAGTGGTTGCGGATGCCCCTTCGCACGTTTTCTGGTCCAGGCTTCACGAACATTGCGGTGAGGCGTTTGAAGGCCGGCTCGTCACCGCCGCCCCGGGTTTTGATCTGCTGGACGGGAGCGAGCGCCTGATCGTGCATTTCCGAAGCTGTTCCGATTTCGAAACACGCTTGCCGTTCCATATCGAAGAGGGGCCGGATGCCTGGGACCGCTCACGTACGTGGGTCTTTTTCAATCATGGCGCCGATGGAATCGAACTGCGGCACGACCATCGCCACCAGGACGGATCCGAAGAAGAGAACACCTGGTATGGCGGGGATGCCATCGAGGGCGAGACGTACTGGCAGCGCTTTGTCTATCCGCCCCGGACCGAAGAAATGGGTGTTTTCATGGGATGGCGCGTTGAAATTCACCCGAATGAGCGCTTCACATATGGAACCATGCGCGATAAGGAATGGACCTTCCGCGTCGATTTTGACCTGAGCCAAAACGTCGATCCGCCACCACCCCCGTGGGGATTTTGATTATCCCGGAATCAATCAGATCATCCCGGGATCAATGGAACAGAAGGCGATCTTTTGAACTTAGGCGTGGGTCGGCTCTGAGGTGAAGATCGCATCCAGCCGGACCCGCTCGGTCCGGACCGCTTCCGCAAGGGAAGTCAGGTTTTCATCGCCGTATGCCTTGCCTTTGGCGATTTCCGCGCAATAGTCCATGCTTTCGACCAGGTTGTTGTAGAGCCTGCGGATGCGCTTCATGCCTTTGGGGTCATCAGGATCCGTAATGGTGATCTGCTGGGCGATGTAATCCACGTACATGGCCATCTCCTTGGCAAACATGTGCGGACGCTCCGCTGGTACAAGCGACGGGACGCGGCCGTAGATGTGATCCACCATCTCACGCAGGGTGTAGGTGCGGGTGAACCATGCAAGGTTGGGACCGGGACAGATGGCCTGTGGACCGCGGTCTTCGTTGATGATTCCCAGAGCGATCAGGGATCCGTTGCCAAGATGGCTGCACAGGCAGGCCTTTTCCAGTACTTCGGAGCGGCGCTTCTTCCGGGCGGCACCGTCCATGCCTGACCGGTCAATTTCTGCCAGTTTGATTACCTGGTATTGTGAAGATGCGGTACAGATAGGCTCTTCGGTAAATTCCGTGTTGAATTGCAGAAATCCTTTCGGGCACTGCGAACCGGGCTTGCCGTTCCTTGCACGCTTCTCGATCCACTGATGCGAGCCGGAGTCGCGCACGTTGTTGAAGGGTATACCCAGCGGTGATGCCCCACTGAGATAGAGATCGTCCTCCCCGGCATTCTTGAGCAGCTCCAGGGTGGGCGCGTCGATCGGTGTGGCTTCGGGGACCAGCAGGAAAGGGGTGCCCCAGCCGGTGCGGTCCATGTCGTACTCGCGCAGCATCCGCTCGTTCTCGCCGGAGTTGCCGATGCCGCCCTGGACGGTCACCAGCGGCTCTACGCCGCGGGCCGATTCGGGATACTCCCAGCCCATGCTTTCGTAGAACGAGTCGATAAGCGGCTGGAAGGTTTGCGTGAGCTGGTCTTTTTTCTCGTGGAATTCACGAAGGATGAACGGCAGAAGCTGTCCCTCGGATGCAAAAGCGTGTCCGCCGCAGTTCAGCCCCGACTCGATACGGAATTCGGAAATTTCCAGACCTTTCTTGGCGAGGAACTTGCCCTGGATGAGCGCGGAGCGGAAATCGCTTACCTTGAGGATGATCTTTTTCGTGAGCTCGCCGGCGGCATCACGGTAGAAATCACGAAATTCGCCCATGTAGGCGAACAGGCGCGGATTGAATCCGGCCGAAAGCACCACCGACCCACGCACGTTGCTCATGGCAAACCCGCGGAAAGCGGCGTTGGCGTCACTGAACTCGGCGCTCATGGGCTGGCCGCCGCTGCCATTGAGCAGACGGTCGAGCTTGGTCATGATGTTCACGTCGATGGCCCCGGGTTGCATCATGGAGGAGAGTCTCTGTTCCAGGGCTTCACGGTCCAACGATGGCGCCATGGCCTTGAGCTGTTCCCAGCCATTTTTCAGGGTGGATGTGTCCGGAAGCATCTCGAAATATTTTGCCTTGTCGTTTTCCGAGAAAAACGGCTCGTTGCACAGTGCTTCGAATTTCAGGCGGACGATCTCGTCGACGGTGTTCAGATAGGCGGTGATGCGTCTGGCCCGGCCATCCTCGGCGTTGCGCGCGATACTTTCAAAAGGCAGGTCGTATTCGCCCGCGTAGTATTTTCGGATCCGCTCGACCAGCAGGTCGTCGACGATGGAAATCACGGAATCGATGCCAAAAGGTGCGACGCGGATGGGAGTGTCAATGGAATGTCCGGTCCCCATTACCGGAATATGGAACGTGTGTGCAAGTGTTGTCATGGCAACAGAATAAAAATCAACAAAAGATTAAAAAGTAAAATAAACCCGACTTTGTATGGATATACCAACCGAAATGACAGCCAAAAAAAGTGCGACAGTCCGGAAATAATAACAGGTAAGTATCAAATTATACTTACCATATCCACAGAATACAAATAAAATGGGAAAGCATCCACACCCAATTTGCATTGCTTCTTCGAAAGTTATGAACATGATAACTGGCGGATTTATTATTTGTAAGTTATTGTTATAGAAAATCGACCGGAATAGATCCTGCATCATCAAGGTAATATGCCAAAACACGTGATGGTCATTGCTAACAACAAATTTACAATTAAGGAAATGTTTAAAACATCGAAGTATATCGCCACCGCTTTTGCAGCGTTACTAGCTCTAACTCTGGTAACGGCATGCAATTCAACCAGCGACCCGGAAATCCAAACGGAAACACCTCCCGGCGTGGACGCCCGCTATTTTCCCATGCCAGAGCACAATCTGGAACGCTTTTCCTCTGATGCGCAGGATTTCTACGTCCAGACGGTCCTGGAAGGACTCAGCGTGCCTTGGGCCATGGCGTTCCTGCCCGATGACCGCGTGCTGATCACCGAACGCTCCGGCGCCATCCATATCGTCGAGAACGGCGAGCTTCGCGAGGAGCCGCTGGCAGACACGCCCGAGGTGCACGCGCACGGACAGGGCGGGATGCTCGACATCGTCCTGCATCCGGATTACGAAAACAACGGCTGGATCTACATCACCTACTCGCGTCCCGTCGACAGCGGCGGCTCCAACACCGCCCTCAAGCGGATGCGCCTGGATGGCTACGGTTTCACCGATGCGGAGCTTCTCTTTGCCGGCGAACCCGGCTACGACACCCGTCATCACTTCGGCAGCCGCATCGTGTTTGACGACGACGGATACGTCTATTTCTCCATCGGCGACCGCGGCGTGATGGCATCGGCGCAGGACCTGTCCACCCATTCCGGCGTGGTCATCCGCCTGCACGACGACGGCCGGGTGCCGTCTGACAACCCCTTCGTGGATCCCGCCAGCCTGCCTGAGGGACAGACCGAAGCGCGTCCCGAGATCTATGCCTACGGCTCGCGCAACATCCAGGGCATGCAGCTGCATCCTGAAACCCGCGAGGTCTGGTCGCACGAACACGGTCCGCGCGGCGGCGACGAGATCAACATCATACGTCCGGGCCTCAACTACGGCTGGCCCGAGATCACGCACGGCATCAACTACGATGGCAGTGTCATCACCCCGGACACGGCCCGCGACGGCATGGAGCAGCCGCTGCTGCACTGGACGCCCTCCATCGCACCGTCGGGCATGGCCTTTGTCACCGGTGACCGCTATCCCGGCTGGACCAACAGCGTTATGGTCGGAACACTGGCCCCGCGCTATCTGCACCGGGTGGAACTCGATGGTGAGCGCGTCGTGGCAGAGGAAGAGCTGCTACAGGGCATCGGACGGGTGCGGGATGTGCGCCTGGCCCCGGACAACTACCTCTATGTCGCCGCTGAAAATCCGGGCATCATCTACCGGCTGATTCCGGCTGAATAGTTATATCAGGAGTCGTTTCACTCCAACCGGGTTGCAATGTCCAACCGGGCCAGAATGTCCAACCGGGCCAGAATGTCCAACCGGACGATAATGTCCAACCGGACGATAATGTCCAACCGGGCCAGAATGTCCAATCGGACGATAATGTTCAATCGGGCCACAAGATCCGAACGCCTGCAATGACGCAAAACGACTCCATACGAAAAGAAACGGACTATCCGCTCCTGCACAATCCCGGCTGGATGGAGGTGATGATGCGTCATTACGAGCTGGATGCGTCCGAGTTTGCACTGCGCTTTGCAGGAACCGAGGACTGGCCGGTCCGCGAGATCGCCGAACAACGGCACTGCTATCCGAGAGCGCAGGAGAAACTGGGTCCGCTGCACCGGCCCGGCATGATTTATCTCCGCGAAGCACTGGAACAGGCCTCGGGATATGCAACCGCGACATGGCGTGCGCGTAACTGGGTCCGGTCCGATTCGCCATCGGAACCGGACAGCATCTTCCGCGTGGCCGATCTCACTGGCGGACTCGGAATCGATTCGGCCGCTTTTGCCCTTGCCGGAGCGCACGTAGACTACTGCGAACGCCAGCCGCTGCTCGCTGCCATCGCACGGCACAATCACGGCCTTCAGGAACTCACTTCACGCATCCGCTGGCACACCGGAGATGGTCTTGCCTGGCTGGCAGGCCAACGGACATCCGGGCAATCACGGGAGCAGGAGCAAAGGCAGAAACGCGACCTGGTGTATATCGATCCGTCACGCCGGACTGGCGGCAAGCGTGTGCTGTCGCTGCAGGAAAGCGAGCCCGATGTCACCCGCCACATGGCACTGATCCGTTCCGCAGCACATCGCTGTCTCGTCAAGCTTTCACCCATGATGGATCCGGTGGATGCGGCCCGCTCCCTGGACGACTGCGTCGCCGTGATCGCCGTGTCGGTCGACGGTGAACTCAAGGAGCTGCTGGCGGACTGCGTACCCGCGCAAAAGCAGGAAGTCCCGGATCAGCGCCGGCCGCCGCTGCACGTTGCCGTGATGCTGGATGCTTCCGGCAAGGAGCGCTTCCGTTTCACCAGCGAATCCGGCGCATCGGGCACCGCAAAAACATATCCGGAACAACCGTCACATACCGATCCGCAAACGTCCCATCAATATTCACATCCGCCACATCTGCAGTCACATCCGCACCCGTCCCCGTCAACGTCCGCCCCCCCGCCTTCGGCCCAGCCACCCGCCACCCTGCTGTTCGAACCGGACCCGTCCCTGTTCAAGATGCGGCTGATCGATGAGGTGGCCCGCCGCTACGGCCTGGTCCGCATCCACCCGGGAATCGGATACCTCACCGATGGGCAGTTGCCAACCCCATCCGGACCGCCATCCCCATCCGGACCGCCAACCCCATCCACCCCGCCAACCCCATCCACCCCCGAGGCTTTTCCCGGCAAGGTGTTTCGAATCCGCCGGACATTGCCCTTCAAACCGCGTCACCTGAAGAAATGGCTGGGAGAGGCCGGGCTTACCAGGGTGCACATCCATCAGCGCGGATTTCCCCTCACGGTCGATCAGCTGTACAAGAAACTGGGCTGCCGGATGGGGGAGGATGCGCACCTGTTCGCAACGACGGCGCACGACGGACAGAAAGTGGTCATCGTGACCGACCGGATCGGGTGATACCTTTGGCAATTTGGTCATTTCCGGGCTTTAGGTATTCCCCTGAATGTCCTATTATTCGGGTGGCCGCGTCGCGGAATCCCGGATGTTACACACCATGTGAAGCCGGCAACGCAGGCGCGCACCGGCGGCGGTTCATGACAGCCACCGGCTGGCACACAGGAGCATGATTATAATCTGTAACCTTTGACGAACGATGGTACTTTCAACTTTTAAACTTTCAACTTTCTACCCAATTATAAACAGATGAAAGGTATTGTACTTGCCGGGGGGACCGGCTCGCGGCTCTATCCGCTTACCAAGGTGACCAACAAGCACCTGCTTCCGATCGGCTACAAACCGATGATCAACTATCCCATCGAGAAACTGGTCGGCGCCGGCATCCAGGAAATCCTGATCGTCACCGGCACCGAGCACATGGGCGATGTTGTGAGCCTGCTTGGCTCCGGGAAGGATTTCGGGTGCCGCTTCACCTATAAGGTGCAGGACGAGGCGGGCGGTATTGCACAGGCGCTCGGGCTGGCCGAAAATTTTGCAGGAGGCGACACCATGACGGTGATCCTGGGGGATAATGTGTTCGAGGATGACCTGGCCGATGCCGTGGCGGGCTACCCGGGCGAGGGCGCGTCGATCATGCTCAAGGAGGTTGAGGATCCCACGCGCTACGGGGTGGCCGAACTGGACGGCAACAAGATCGTCGGCATTGAGGAGAAGCCGGCCCGTCCCAAATCCAATCTGTGCGTGACCGGCGTCTACATGTACGATGCCAAGGTTTTTGACTATATCCGCACCCTGAAGCCCTCCGGTCGCGGCGAGCTCGAGATCACCGATGTCAACAACCACTACATCCGCGAGGGCAGGATGCAGTTCAGCGTGATGAAAGGGTGGTGGACCGATGCGGGTACGTTTGAATCGCTGCGCCGGGCCAATGAGCTGATGCACCGGATGGAGGAGACCTGAATCCACAAGTACACAAAGCATCGGAATGGATGGCATGGGGATTATGAATTGGATGTAAGGCAACAAGGATATGAGCTGAATGAAACGCATGAAGGATATGAAGTGGATGGTGCTGGGCGCGTCGGGACAGCTGGGACAGGAGTGGGTCATGGCCCTGGAGCGGGACGGGGAGGATGTGTACGGCCTCTCCCGAAAGGATCTGGATATCGCGCGCATGGATGATGTAAAGCGGGTCGTGGAGGAAATCAAGCCCGACATCATCATCAACTGCGCCGCCTACACCAAAGTGGACCAGGCTGAGGTCGAAATCGAACTGGCCGAAGAGATCAATATCCACGCACCCGGAATCCTGGGACGCGTCACGGCCGCGGCCGGCATCATGCTGGTCCACTATTCCACGGACTACGTGTTTCCCGGTCTGGAGGAGCACCGTCACCAGTACCCGGATGGCTACCCCGAGAGTTTTCCGCCGGACCCGGTCAATGCCTACGGCAGCACAAAATGGCTGGGTGAGCAGCAGATACGGGCACAGAACGGGAATCATGTGATCATCCGGGTATCCTGGTTGTGCGGCCGGTATGGCAGCAACTTCATCAGCACGATGCTCCGTCTGGCCGGCGAGCGCGACCGGCTCAGGGTGGTCAATGATCAGTATGGCTGCCCGACGTTTACAGAAGCGGTGGTCCACAACACCCGGGCCCTCATAGAAAATAACATAAAGGGCACGATCCACCTTTCCTCCGGCGGGGTGACGACGTGGTACGATTTTGCCCGTGAAATATTCCGGATCAGCGGGACAAACGTGATCCTTGAACCCATTCCGACCTCCGAATATCCGACCCCGGCCAACCGTCCGAAATGGTCGCGGCTTGACATCCGGCAATTGGCTGGCGTCCCCGGAACACGTATTTTACCATGGCAGGAGGAACTGGAGCGGTTCCTCACACGCACCTAACCAACGCAGCACCGGAAAGCATTATGGAATTCATCCCGACCGAGCTGGAGGATGTGATCGTCATCCGGCCGATGATTTTTGAAGACAAGCGGGGTTTTTTCACCGAAACCTTTCGACTGAACAAGTTTCACAAGGCGGGTATCCGCAAGCCGTTTGTGCAGGACAACCTGTCGCGATCGGTAAAGGGTACGCTGCGGGGGCTGCACTACCAGATCGTCAATCCACAGGCCAAGCTGGTGATGGTCACCGAAGGTGAGATCCTCGATGTGGCGGTTGACATCCGCCGGCACTCCCCCAACTTCGGCAAATATGTTAGCCGGCGGCTTTCCGAGGAGAACAAGGAGATGCTCTATATCCCGGAAGGTTTTGCGCACGGTTTTTTTGTACTTTCCGAACAGGCGACATTCCTGTACAAATGCTCCGACTATTACAATCCGGCAGGAGAGCGGGGCATTCGCTGGAACGACCCCCGGATCGGCATCGACTGGCCCGACAGCGATCCCGTCCTCTCGGAAAAGGACAGCAATCTTCCGCTGCTATCCGAACTCGATGAAAGCGACATACCCAAATGACCTGTCATTAAAAACAACTGTCATGAAATTATTAATAACTGGTGGAGCGGGTTTTATAGGCTCCAACCTGATACTTTTTCTATTATCGCGGCGCGATGATATCACCATTTTGAACCTGGACAAGCTTACGTATGCCTCGGATCTGAGCTATCTCAAACCTGTGGAAGGTGACCGGCGTTACCGCTTCATACAGGCGGATCTGGTCGATCGCGACGCGGTCCGGGAGATCGTCAGGGAATTCCGTCCCGATGGTGTGATGCACCTGGCGGCCGAGTCGCATGTCGACAACTCCATCACCGGTCCCGAGCCGTTCGTGATGTCCAATCTGGTCGGCACGTTCAACATTCTTGAGGAGTGCCGGCAGCTCTGGCTTGAGGATCCCAACGGATACGCCGACAAGCGGTTCCTGCATGTCTCCACAGACGAAGTCTACGGCTCGCTTGGCAAGCAGGGGGCCTTTACGGAGAAGACGCCCTATGCGCCCAACTCCCCGTACTCCGCCACCAAGGCCGGCAGTGATTTTTTGGTGCGATCCTATTTCAAAACTTTCAATATGAACGTGGTTACCACGAACTGTTCCAACAACTTCGGTCCGCATCAGCATGATGAAAAGCTGATCCCTACGGTAATCCGAAAGGCGCTGGCCCACGAACCGATTCCGGTCTACGGCAAGGGCGAAAACGTTCGCGACTGGCTCTATGTGACAGATCACTGCAATGCTATCATGAGCGTATTTGAAAAGGGGCATGTCGGCGAGACGTACATCGTGGGCGGACACAATGAGTGGCGCAACATCGACCTGGTACGGCTGATGTGTGATATCCTGAATGATCTGGTGGGTGAGGGGCCGGAGGGTGACTACAAGAACCTGATCACTTTTGTCACCGACCGGGCCGGACACGATTTGCGCTATGCCATCGACCCGACCAAGATCCAGACGGAAATCGGCTGGAAACCGGAGATGAAATTCGAGGAACAGCTCAGGGAAACCCTGGCCTGGTATGCCCGCAGGTACGGCAAGTGAAATCCGGAACGGCCGTTGGTGGCATTCCAATGAAAAAACCAGTTCCGGGATGGTCGAAACGGCGCAAATTTCAATAAAACCTACATCAGAAAATTCAGGCAGCAGAAACATGGCACGAAAATACTGGCTCATGAAATCCGAGCCCAACGAGTTCAGCATTGATGACCTTATCGGGATGAAGAACGGTACAGCCCGCTGGGACGGCATCCGCAACTATCAGGCGCGCAATTTCATGCGCGACGAGATGCAGGTGGGGGACGGGGTGTTTTTCTATCATTCCAATGCCAATCCGCTCGCCATCGTCGGCACCATGAATGTGGCTAGCGAACCCTATCCAGACCCCACGCAATTCGATCCGGATTCCAAATACTTCGATCCCAAGAGCTCAAAAGAGAACCCGCGCTGGATGCTGGTGGACGTGCAGTTCACCCAAAAATTTGAACCGCCGGTGCTCCGGGACCAGCTCCGGGAGACACCCGGCCTCGAAGATATGATGCTCCTCAAAAAGGGCAGCCGGCTTTCGATCCAGCCGGTTACGGAGCAGGAGTGGAAGATCGTTCATGAAAAGGCAAGGGTGGATCTGAAATGAATAAAACGGCGAATGACACAGAACATGCCGGCAAGCTGCTGATCCGTACGCGCGGCATCCTGCCGATCCAGCATCTCAAGCTGCTGCGCGACAGCCGCGTACTCCGCTCGCCGGAGGAGTTTCCCATCCAGGATGACCAGTTTCAGCCCAATTCGGTGGATTTGCGGCTTGGGACCACGGCCTATCGCGTTCGCTGCAGTTTCCTGCCTGAGAACGAGACGGTCGAAAGCAAACTTCAGCGGCTTTCGCAGCACACCATCGACATCCGCGAGGGAGCGGTGCTGGAGCAGAACTGCACCTACCTGATCCCGCTGCTGGAAGAGTTGTATCTGCCCATGACCGGCCGCATGATCCCGGCTCAGACAACCACGCTCGCCCTGCAGACCGAGGAACCGCTTTCGGCCAAGGCCAATCCGAAAAGCAGCACGGGCCGGCTGGATATTTTTACCCGCCTGATCACCGATTTCAGCCACCGTTTCGAGGAGATCGCACCCGGATACCAGGGTCGGCTCTACCTGGAAGTGGTGCCCAAATCTTTCCCGATCCGGATCCGCACCGGTCAGCGCCTGAATCAGTTGCGCATCCGGCACGGACACGCGATGCTATCCGACCAGGACATCCTGCATACGCATCTGAATGATCCCATCCTGTTTGATGAGCAGGGTAAGCCGCTGCCGCTTGACCAGCTCAATGTCAAGGACGGTCTTTTCATGCGGGTGAGCCTTCATGGTGAGGATGGAGAGATCGTCGGCTACAAGGCCAAGAAGCACCGCGACCTGATCGACCTGGAAAAGACGGGGCAATACCGGGTACAGGCTTTCTGGGACCCGATTTATGCCCAGAAGGATGATTACATGATCCTTGAGCCGGAGGCCTTCTATATTTTTGCTTCCAGGGAGCGTTGCCGCATCCCCCGGCATCTGGCTGCAGAGATGGTGCCCTACGACACAGGATCCGGGGAGCTTCGCACCCATTATGCCGGCTTTTTTGACAGTGGATTTGGCGGGGAAATAGCCGACGGCGGTGCCCGTGCCGTTCTGGAAGTGCGCTCGCACGATGTCCCGTTTCTCGTGGAGGACGGCCAGACATTCTTCCGCATGGTTTTTGAACCGAATACGGCCACACCCGATTACGTCTATGGTCAGGACCTGAAAAGCAATTACCAGGGTCAGTCACTCAAGCTTGGCAAGCATTTTCGAGACCCCTGACGTGTAGTTTTGTGGACGCATGCATGGCAAGGAGACACAAGCGGGTGCACAGCCGTGAGCAGATGCGGCGCCGTGAGCAGGGCACAGCCGTGAGCAGGGCAGAAACCGTATCCACCAGAAAAATAAAACCTGAAACAAATATTTGTCAGATGATGGATGAGCATTTCCTTTTTTACGTCCCGCCGGAACAGATCAAACACGACCGGCTGCAGTTTACTGAAGATGAGGCGCACCATATTGCCAAGGTGCTGAGGAAACAGCCGGGAGATGTGGTTCAGGCTACCGATGGTGTGGGCAACACGATGGATGTGAAGCTGAACGTGGTTGACAAGAAGAAAGTCGCAGGAGAGGTGGTTGCCACCTATATTACGCCTGCCGAGCCCGACCGGATCCTGGCCATGGGTGTGATCAGGCAGCGCGAACGTCTGGAGTTTGCTATCGAAAAGGCTGTGGAACTGGGTGTGACAA
>SKYW01000286.1 GCA_007127695.1 Balneolales bacterium
CGTACTTGGCCGCCAGGGTCTTGGTGATCGCCGCGGTCAGCGTCGTCTTTCCATGATCCACGTGACCGATCGTTCCTATGTTAACGTGGGGCTTGGTCCGTTCAAAAGTTTCTTTTGCCATAACTTACTGTGTTAAACTTTCCTGGTTATTTTTTTTCCTCAATAACTTCCTTCGCAATCGATTCGGGAACCGCTGCGTATTTTTCGAATTCCATAGAGTAGACGGCTCGTCCCTGGGACAGCGAGCGAAGGTGCGTGGAGTAGCCAAACATCTCGGAGAGCGGCACGGCAACATCTATCACGGATCCTTCGATCCGGTTCTCCATTTTTCCAATGATACCGCGGCGACCGTTCAGGTCTCCGATGATATCTCCCATGTACTCTTCCGGAGTGATCACTTCCACTTTCATGATGGGCTCCAGCAGTATGGGAGCTGCCTTTCGGGCCGCTACCTTGAATCCGATCTTGGAGCACATTTCGAAACTGACCGAATCAGAGTCGACATCGTGATAGGATCCGTCAAATACGCGCACGCGGACACCTTCCACCGAGTAGTTCGCAAGAACACCGTTCTTGAGAGCGGCTTTAAATCCTTTTTCGACAGCGGACATGTATTCTCGAGGAATGTTTCCACCCACTACTTCGTCAACAAACTCAAATCCGGTGTGACCGTCCAGCGGGAGGATTTCAAATTGAATGTCGGCGAATTTACCTTTACCACCGGTCTGTTTCTTGTAAATCTCACGATGCTTGACGGGTTTGGTGATGGCTTCGCGGTAGGATACCTGGGGCTGGCCCACATTGGCTACCACCTTGAATTCGCGTTTCAGGCGATCCACGATAACTTCAAGATGAAGCTCACCCATGCCCGCGATGGTCGTTTGTGCCGTTTCATCATCCACCTGCACCTTGAACGTCGGATCCTCTTCAGCAAGCTTGGACAAACCTGTGGTGAGCTTGTCGTTGTCGGCCTTGGTTTTGGGCTCGACGGCAAGTTTGATCACCGGCTCGGGGAACACCATCTGCTCCAGGATGATCGGCGATTTCTCATCGCAGAGGGTATCGCCGGTGTGCACACTTTTAATACCGACTGCGGCACAAATGTCACCTGCGCGCACATCGCTGATGTCCTCTTTGGAGTTGGCATGCATCTTCAGCAGCCGTCCGATCCGCTCCTTTTTTCCTGTGGATGCGTTCAGTACGTAGGATCCGGCGCTGAGTACTCCGGAGTAGACACGGATAAAGGTCAGTTTTCTGACGTAGGGGTCGGTCATTATTTTGAATGCCAGTGCGGCAAAGGGTTCCTCAATGCTGGTCCGGCGGCTCAATTTCTCCCCGTTTCCCGAAACGCTTGTTCCCTCAATGGCATCCACGTCCATCGGAGACGGCATGTATTTGACGATGGAGTCAAGCAGCGTCTGAACGCCCTTGTTCTTGAATGCTGACCCACAGAGAACCGGAGTGATGCTGAGATCCAGCGTAGCTTTGCGCAACGCATTTTCCATCTCCTCGACGGTGATCTCCTCTTCCATGAGGTATTTTTCCATGAGATTGTCATCGTAGTCGGCAATCGACTCGATCATCAGCTTCCGGAATTCATCTGCTTTTTCCGACAGCTCGGCAGGAATATCAATTTCCTCGAAGGATTTCCCCTGGGTAGCGTCATCCCATATGAAAGCACGCATACTCATCAGGTCCACCACGCCCTTGAAATTCTCCTCGGAACCGATTGGAATCTGCAGTGGGACAGGGCTCGCCTTGAGGCGCAGCTTCATCTGTTCAATAACATTGTAGAAGTCGGCACCGGTACGGTCCATTTTGTTCACGAAGGCCATCCGGGGCACACCATACTTGTTGGCCTGACGCCAAACGGTTTCAGACTGCGGCTGAACAGCACCTACGGCGCAGAAAACGGCAACGGCACCATCAAGGACACGAAGGGATCGCTCCACCTCAACGGTGAAATCAACGTGGCCCGGAGTGTCGATGATGTTGACGCGATGGTCTTTCCAGTAGCAGGTGGTGGCGGCGGAGGTAATGGTGATACCACGCTCCCGCTCCTGCTCCATGAAGTCCATGGTGGCGGCACCGTCATGAACTTCGCCCATGCGGTGGCTGATACCTGTGTAGAACAGGATACGCTCGGTAGTTGTCGTCTTACCGGCATCAATATGGGCCATAATGCCGATATTGCGCGTCTTTTTTATCTGCTCGACAATCTTGGTATTATTTGTTGCTGTTGCTGACATGTAGTGGGAAACGTATAGCGTTTATTTCTAGAATCGGAAATGGGCGAAGGCCTTGTTGGCTTCAGCCATGCGGTGCGTGTCATCCTTCTTGCGAACGGCACCGCCTTCGTTGTTGGCAGCATCCATCAGTTCACGGGCAAGACGGGCAGACATGGATTTGTCATTACGGGCCTTGGCGGACCGGATAAGCCAGCGCATGCTGAGGGCCGTGCTTCGCTCCGGACGCACTTCGACGGGAACCTGGTAGGTGGAACCGCCTACGCGGCGGCTTTTCACCTCGAGCACAGGTGCCGTATTGTTCAGGGCCTCCTTGAAGACGTCCAGGCCGATCTTGCCGGTTTTTTCTTCGATAACCGAAAAAGCCTGTTTCAGGATCTTTGTGGCCGTTGTTTTCTTGCCGTCTTTCATTAGGCAGTTGACAAACCGAGATACAGACTTGTCCTGGAAATCAGGATCAGGCTTGACTATTCTCTTTTCGGCGCTTCTTCTTCGCATTGGTCAAATAACTAAAAAGTTAACATTACAGAACTACTATTTGGGACGCTTGGTGCCATACAAACTTCTTCTCTGGCGCCTTTCATCAACACCAGCTGTATCGAGTGCACCACGGATGATGTGGTATCGGACACCCGGAAGGTCCTTGACCCGGCCACCCCGGATCAGCACAATGCTGTGTTCCTGGAGATTATGTCCCTCGCCCGGAATGTATGCGGTAACTTCAATACCGTTTGTCAGGCGAACACGAGCTACTTTGCGCAAAGCGGAATTCGGCTTCTTTGGCGTGGTAGTGTACACACGTGTGCATACCCCACGGCGCTGCGGGCAGTCTTGTAGCGCAGGAGCCGTAGTTTTCTTAATTTTGTTCTTTCTGC
>SKYW01000227.1 GCA_007127695.1 Balneolales bacterium
ATCAGGTGGATCGCAGCCGCGTCCCCGGGTTCATGGGCCGGCAGATCGAAATGCTCAAGGATACCCAGTATCTGCAGAAGCGTGATCCCTCCCGAGGACGGAGCCGGAACTCCGCAGATGGTCCAGCTGCGATAGGGGCGGCAGACCGGATCGCGCACCACAGGGCGATAGGCATCAAAATCCTCTGGTGTCAGATCGCTGCGGCCCGGCCATCGGCTTTTTGCCGCATGGATCATCGCCCGCGTCAGCTCACCCCTGTAAAAAATATCCGGGCCTTCAGCGGCGATATCGCCCAATGTCCCGGCGAGCTGCCGATTTTGGAGAATGGGTTCATCGTCGCGGGCCGGACGGACGAACCGGGTGCGCGTATCACGGAACAGCCAAAGGGATGGATCTGAGGTTATCTGCCGTTGAAGCCGCTCTGGCATGGGTATTCCCTGCTCTGCGAGCGTAACGGCAGGATCGAACAGATCCGGCCATGGCAACGACCCCTGCTCCGCATGCGCCTGATGCAGCATGGCCAGCAGCCCGGGCACGCCCACGGCAAGCCCGGTGGGTGCGGCCGTCCAGAGCGGCAGCGGCCAGTTTCCGATCAGAAAGCGGTCCGGCCGTGCCGCTGCCGGTGCAACTTCGCGTCCGTCATAGACCGTCAACCGTCCCGATGCCCCATCCCGGTAGAGCAGGAACGCCCCGCCGCCGATACCGCTTTCCGGCGGCTCCACCACATTGAGCACCATTTGAACCGCAATCGCGGCATCCATGGCATTCCCCCCGTCCTGAAGCACTTTGAGACCGGCTTCAACGGCCAGCGGATGTGCCGCTGCCACCATTTCTTCCTGTTCTGAAACAACCGGGACCCGCTCGGGTGGCCATGCCGGATCCGCGTCGTAGGAAGGGCCGCATCCCACAAAAAACCAGATTGCCAGAAGTAAGGCGGGGATAATCTTGTATTTGTTGTTTTTCATGTCAATGGGACAGGTAATGATAATAGTAAAAACAAGGATCTTTCCCGGGAAAATCCATATTCCGCTGATCGTTCCCGGACAAATATATGTTACGCTTAAAATGGGTCACATAGCTCTCGGAATATCAATATATTTGAATTCATATGGACAAGACATACTTTAAAAAACTTTTTGAGGAGCATCGCAAGGCAGCGCGCTGCCCCTCCCCCGTTCTGGTCGTTGCATTTTTCAACCGGCTTCTGGGTTTCCTGTTTCCCGAGTTCAGCAACACCCGGTTCCATTCTGTCAGTGAACTGGAACAGCTCAGCTACGAATTGAAAGAGGAGTTCTGCCAGATCCTGCAAAAATGCTCGGAGTGCCCGAATGCCGATGTGGAAAAAGTGACCAGGGATTTCTGGATTGCCCTGCCGGAAATAAAGGAAATGTTGGAGATGGACGTGCAGGCCATATACGAAGGGGATCCTGCGGCCAAAAGCCGGACCGAGGTCGTGCGGACCTACCCCGGATTTTATGCGATCACATCCTACCGGATCGCCCATTTCCTCTATGGCAAAGGATATAAACTGCTGGCCCGCATGATCACCGAAAATGCCCACAGCCACACCGGGATCGACATCCACCCGGGAGCGAGCATCGGCAAACACTTTTGCATCGACCACGGGACCGGGATGGTCATTGGCGAGACCACGGAAATCCACGACCATGTGAAAATCTATCAGGGGGTTACACTTGGAGCTTTGAGCGTCCGCAAGGAGGATGCGGCTGTCAAGCGGCACCCCACTATTGAGGAGTACGTGGTAATCTACGCCGGGGCAACGATACTCGGCGGCGACACGGTCATCGGCCGGCACAGTGTCATCGGCGGAAGCGTCTGGCTCACTTCGAGCGTCCCGCCATGGTCCCGGATCACCTACATTGCGCACCAGGAAAACCGGAAAGCCAGGCAGAAACCGCATCACAACATGGAAGAGCATTGATATTATGATCCTTGAACAGCTTATCGGCAACACACCCATCGTTCGATTGCAGCACATCCCGGAATCTCCGGACGTCACGATATACTGCAAACTGGAGGGCCGTAATCCCGGCGGCAGTGTCAAGGACCGGGCCGCATTTGGCATGTTGAATGAAGCGCTGGAACGCGGCGACATCAAGCCGGGCGACAAGATCGTGGAGGCAACCAGCGGAAACACCGGCATTGCGCTGGCCATGATCGCACGGTTGAAAAACCTGCACATGACGCTTGTCATGCCGGAAAATTCGACGCAGGAGCGGATCCAGACCATGCGTGCCTACGGAGCAGAAGTGATCCTCACCAAGGCCGAGGGCACCATCGAATACTCCCGCACTGTCGCCGAGGAGATGGCCGCCTCCGGCGAATACTACCAGCTCAACCAGTTTGCCAACCCGGACAACTACCGGATGCACTACCGCACTACCGGTCCGGAGATTTGGAGGGATACGGAAGGAAAAATCACCCACTTCGTCTCCTCCATGGGCACCACCGGCACCATCATGGGCGTATCACGATACCTTAAGGAGCAGAATCCGGCAGTGCAAATCGTCGGCGTGCAGCCCACGGAGGGATCCCAGATCCCCGGCATCCGGCGCTGGTCGCCCGAATTCCTGCCGAAAATATTCGAACCGGAACGTGTCGACCGGACCATCGATGTCAGCGAGCAGGAGGCCACCGAAATGACCCGGCGCATGGCCCGCGAGGAGGCGATTTTCGCCGGAATGAGCAGCGGCGGTTGCCTGGCTGCGGCCGTCAGGCTGGCCCGCGAGCTGGACAACGGGCTGATCGTCTGCATTACGTGCGATATCGGGGACCGCTATCTCAGTTCTCCGCTTTTTGAGGATATCGGGTGACATCCTCCCGTTTTTCCGCTATTATGTAGTGATGTCATCATCAGGATAAGCGACATCCACTACTCACATTTATTTCAGGGACCCCTTCACCAGTGATATTGTTATGAAAACAACGATACCGTCTTCAATACGCTTTTTTTCCGCTTTTTTCATCGCCCTGGCAGTAACACTTTCCATCCAGGTGCAACCTTCCCATGGCGCCGACACCACACGCACGAAAGTGGCTGACGGATTCTTTTTTATCCAGATCGTGGA
>SKYW01000050.1 GCA_007127695.1 Balneolales bacterium
TTCTACTCGGCACCCAAGAAAAAGCCGCAGCTGAACAGTCTTGACGAGGTGGATCCCGAGATCCTTGAGACCTATGAGAAACTGGGCATTCCGCTTTCCGAGCAAAAGATGCTGTCCGGGGTTGCTGTGGATGCGGTTTTTGACAGTGTATCCGTTGCAACCACGTTCAAGGAGAAGCTGTCAGAGGCCGGAGTGGTCTTCTGCTCCATTTCCGAGGCCATCAAGAACTATCCCGACCTGGTGAAAAAGTACATGGGCTCGGTGGTCCCGTATAATGACAATTTCTTCGCCGCCATGAACTCCGCCGTCTTCTCCGACGGTTCGTTCGTCTATGTGCCGAAGGGTGTGGTAAGCCCGATGGAGCTTTCCACCTACTTCCGGATCAACAACGAGGAGTCCGGGCAGTTCGAGCGCACGCTCATCATCGCCGAGGATGACAGTTACGTGAGCTACCTTGAAGGATGCACCGCGCCGATGTTCAGCAGCAACCAGCTCCACGCTGCCGTGGTCGAACTGGTAGCCCTTGACCGGGCCCAGATAAAGTACTCCACGGTGCAGAACTGGTATTCCGGTGATGAAAAGGGCGTTGGCGGCATCTACAATTTTGTTACCAAGCGCGGGCTGTGCAAGGGTGACCATTCCAAGATCTCCTGGACCCAGGTCGAGACCGGCTCCGCCATCACCTGGAAATACCCGAGCGTGATCATGAAGGGGGACCATTCCATTGGCGAGTTCTACTCCGTGGCGGTCACAAACGACAAAATGGAGGCCGACACCGGCACCAAGATGATCCACCTGGGCAAGAATACCAACAGCACCATCATCTCCAAGGGTATCGCCGCCGGCAACTCGCAGAACAGCTATCGCGGTCTGGTCAAGATCAGCCCGAAGGCAGAGCATTCACGCAACTACTCGGTGTGCGACTCCATGCTGATCGGCGACCGATGCGGTGCGCACACGTTCCCGTATCTGGAAGCCGGCAACAATACCTCCAGTGTGGAGCATGAGGCCACCACGTCCAAGATAGGCGAAGACCAGATCTTCTACCTGCAGCAGCGCGGACTGGACGAGGAGGATGCGGTCTCCCTGATCATCAACGGCTTCTGCAAGGAGGTCTTCAAAGAGCTCCCGATGGAATTTGCCGTCGAGGCGATCAAGCTGCTGGGCATCAAGCTGGAAGGCAGTGTGGGCTAAGCGCGGACCCAGGCGCGGCTGCCATGCGCGGCCCCGAACATCGCTCCGTGATGCAGGATTGCGGCACTTTCCCCAATCCGTCCGCTGAAGCTTTCAGCAAAGCCAAACTCATTTTTTTCCAATAGTAAACGACATCCCAAACGATAATACGTACATGCTGACAATTAAAAATCTCCACGCAAATGTGGAAGGAACGGAAATCCTCAAAGGTATCGATCTTGAAATCAAGGCGGGCGAGGTGCACGCCATCATGGGTCCCAATGGAAGCGGCAAAAGCACGCTGGCCAAGATCGTTGCGGGACACCCGTCCTATGAAGTGACCCAGGGGCAGATCATCTACGAAGGTGAGGACCTGCTTGAGATGGACCCCGACGAGCGCGCCCGCAAGGGTGTTTTCATGGCGTTTCAGTACCCGGTGGAAATCCCTGGCGTGAGCAACTCCATGCTCATGCGGGAGGCATACAACGAAGTCCAGAAGGAGAAAGGCCTGGAGCCGCTGGATCCCCTGGAGTTCGAGGATTTCATCATAGACAAACTCGAGCTTGTGGAAATGGATCAGAAGCTTCTGGATCGAAACGTCAATGTGGGCTTTTCCGGTGGAGAGAAGAAGCGCAACGAAATCCTGCAGATGGCCGTTCTAAACCCGAAGCTGGCGCTGCTGGACGAGACCGACTCCGGACTGGACATCGACGCGCTCCGCATCGTCTCCGAAGGCATCAACAAGCTCAGATCCGAGGATAAAGCCATCATGCTTGTGACCCACTACCAGCGCATCCTCAACTACATCACACCTGATTTTGTCCATGTTCTGGTCAATGGCCACATCCACAAGTCCGGGGGCAAGGAATTGGCTCTTGAACTTGAAGAGCATGGATACGAATGGATAACTGCCAATGCGGAAGTAAACGGAGAGGCAAAATAATGACAGACATTGCAAAAGAAACGCTCTTTCTGGACCGGCTCCTGGATCGTTTTGAAGCGGCAAAGCCTGTCAATGAAAAGGTGGCCGGCCTTCAGCGCGAGGCGGCCCGGGTGATAACCGGGAAGGAGCTCCCCACCACACGTCACGAGGAGTGGAAGTATTGCTCGCTCAAATCCCTGGGCAAGGAGACCTTTACGCCTTCGCACCATATTGACTCACCTAATGTTCCCGCTGACGCATCCGCATACATCTATCCGGAGGCGGAGCATCACCACCTTGCCTTCATCAACGGGGTGTACAGCGAAGAGCTTTCCAAGACAGACCGGCTGCCCGAGGGGGTGATCGTGGCCAACCTGGCCGATGCGCTCGCCGAAGGCAACGAAGTGGCCCTGAAGCATTTTGGCAAATATGCCCAATGGGAGGATGATCCGTTTGTGCCGTTCAATACGGTCGTTTTTCGTGACGGCGCATTCATCTATGTACCCAAGGGCGTCAAGATCGCCGATCCCATCCAGCTGCTTTTCATTAACACCGATGAGCGTGAGCAGTACGTGATGACCCCGCGCTGCCTGATCGTAGGCGACCGTTCCAGTGAGATGACGGTAGTGGAAGATCACATTGGGCTGGGTGACAACATTTACTTCAATTGTACCGTGTCCGAGATCGCCCTGGCTGAGAACTCGCACATGACGCATGTGAAGCTGCAGCGCGACAGCAAAAAGGCGTATCACATCTCCCGGCTGGCGGCCGATATCAGTCGCGACAGCGATTACAAATCGTATGCCGTCCATCTTGGTTCGCATCTATCCCGCAGTGACGTGAAGGCCGTGCTGACCGACGAGAATACGCATGCGACGCTGGACGGACTGGTGATGGTGAACGGGGACCAGCTCTCCGACACCCACAGTGTCATGGATCACACCATGCCCAACTGCACCAGCCACCAGCTGCACAA
>SKYW01000273.1 GCA_007127695.1 Balneolales bacterium
ACTTTGTCCTTGTACACGTGGAGCAGGTTGCCGGAGAAGATTTTTTCGGTTGTCAGCTGTTTCTCCAGAAGAGAATGGTCCGTTTCTTTCGTGTTCATCCGATAAATTTCTATTTTACGTTTCCGGGTAACTGTTCAGTGCAGGACGCAAGGTACAATGATTCACCCGGAAAAATAAAACGCAAAATGTGAAAAGCGGGCAAAACCGCCCTCTGGCCGGATCCATCCACCAGATCACAGCAGCGAAATCATTTGTAAACCTGGAGTGCCGTGAACGAAGCCACCAATATAGACGGAAAGATCATACCGGTTAAACAAGATGTGCTTACGCTGCCCAATGCCATTTCGCTGTCACGCGCACTCATTGCCATCCCCATCCTCATGCTGCACCACGCCTCGGGAAAGGAGGCGAACTGGCTGATCGTCGCCCTCCTGGGGTATGCCTTCATCTCAGACTACCTGGACGGCTACTTTGCCCGGAAACTCAACCAGGTCACCGAGTTCGGCAAGGTGGCGGACCCGCTGGCGGACAAGATCTGCGCGGTGATCCTCTTTTTCTACGCCGTCCTGATAGGGATCATCCCCCTGTTTTTCTTTGTCATCATGATCGCCCGCGACCTGCTCATACTGACCGGATCACTGCTCATAAAACGCAAACAGGGAAAGTATGCCATGTCGGTTGTGTCAGGGAAGGTGGCCGTCAACGTGCTCGCCATCTACTGGATCGTCGCTTTCTTTTTCCCCGAAAGAGAACAAACGATCGAATTTTTAATGTGGTTAAGCATTATTTTAATGATATACTCGCTGGGCTCCTATGTGCACCGGTACATCATGATCCAGAAAAAGGGCGCGGAGTTCAACTGAGGCCAGCAACCCCTACAGCAACAATTGTACAGGTACATTCGCAATGGGAATTTTTGACAAACTGGGATTCGGAAAAAAGGAGGAGAAACTTCAGGAGGGACTGGAAAAGACCCGGACCGGATTCCTGGACAAAATCAGCAAGGCGCTGGTCGGCAAGGACAAGGTGGATGACGAGGTGCTCGACGACCTGGAGGAGATCCTCATCACATCCGACGTGGGCGTAAAAACGACGCTGGAAGTGATCCGGCGCATCGAAGAGCGGGTAGCCCGGGACAGATTCATCAGCAGCGGCGAATTGCAGCAAATCCTCAAGGAAGAGATCACCAGTCTGTTGAAAGAGAACGAGGCGGATCGTCCAGCCGATTTTGACGCCAAATTCCGTCAGAAACCGCACGTCATCATGGTCGTTGGCGTAAATGGCGTCGGAAAAACCACCACTATCGGCAAGCTGGCCCACATGTACAAGCTGGCCGGCAAGCGCGTGATGCTCGGGGCCGGGGACACGTTCCGTGCCGGCGCCGTGGAGCAGCTGCGGATCTGGAGCGAGCGCGCAGACGTCACCCTCATCCAGCAGGGACAGGGCGCAGATCCCGCCGCGGTCGCCTATGACACCGTGGCCTCTGCCAAATCAAAGGATGCCGATGTGGTCCTGGTGGATACGGCCGGCCGCCTGCACAACAGAAGAGCCCTGATGGACGAACTTGGAAAAATAAAGCGCGTCATGGGCAAAGTGGTCGAAGGTGCGCCCCACGAGGTGCTCCTGGTTCTGGACGCATCCACGGGACAGAACGCGCTTCAGCAGGCCCGGGCTTTTTCCGAGGTTGTGGATGTTACCGGCCTGGCACTTACCAAGCTTGACGGAACGGCAAAGGGTGGCATTGTCATCGGAATCTCGCACGATATGAGCGTTCCGGTAAAATATATCGGTGTCGGGGAAAAGATCGAGGATCTGCAGGTGTTTGAAAGGGGACAGTTTGTGACGGCACTGTTTGAAAAGAAGATTTCCTGATCCCTATTTCACCTGTTTGCGCTGGTTGGCAATTGCGGACGCCGTGGTTCCGTGAGTTTCCTGATAGCCGGGAAACAGCCCGGTGGGTTTATTGCCGGGAATACGTTCCATCCATCATCGAGAGGGAACGGCGTTTTCCCCGAACTCCAGACGGTCTGTTTCCGGCCGGTTTTCCGATTCCGCCAGGTACCAGGTGAGCTCCGTGACAAGTTTGGCCCTGGCAGCAAGCAGCGGGATGTCAATGCGATCCGGGGTGTCAGAGGGACGATGATAGTGGTCGTGCAACCCGGAGAAGAAGAAGACGAAGGGGATATTCTGTTGCGCAAACGGCCAGTGATCGCTTCTTCGGTACAGCTGCAGCCGATGCGTTGTGTCGTTGTAGGTCTCATCCAGAATGAGCTCCGATGTGGCCTCGTTGGCCTGCGTGACCAGTTCCTCAAGCATGCTGGATACCATTCCGGCGCCGATCACATAGATATAGTCCTGATCTTCGCGCCGGGCATACTCGTTATCCACATAGCCAACCATATCCACGTTGGCATTGACTATGATATCGGAGTCGGGGAAGAGCGGATTATCCACAAAATAGCGGGATCCGAACAGGCCCCACTCCTCGGCGGCAACGTGCAGAAACACCAGTGTGCGCGAGGGCCTGTATCCCTCACTGGCGGCTTGCTGGAACGCATTCGCAACTTGCATGAGCACGGCCGTACCGCTGGCGTTGTCATCGGCTCCGTTGTAAACGATATCGTCGTTATCATCCGGCTGAGCCAGTCCCATGTGGTCATAGTGGGCGGAGAGCACCACGATTTCACGGCTCAGTTCTTCGTCCGCGCCGGGAATGACGGCGGCAATGTTATCCTCTTCGAAAGAGCGGGATTCCATAACGGGCCTGTTGCGAAGCCGGAATCCGGTTTGTTCCGGGACCGGGGAGGATGTGTGGCTCTGCCAGCGGGTCCGCAGGCTGTCAAGTTGTCGGGGCCGGTCGAGTCCAAGCATGCCCAGCGCCAGGTCGGGATGTACGGATACGGCCAGGCCGGGTGACCAGCCTGGCATGCGGTGGTTTGTACCAGGACGGCGAATGCCTCTCGGACGCTCCAGCTGGCGGCTCATGGCCCGGGCCTGTTGCTCCCAGTTGTCCGGGTCCTCTTCCGTGATAAAGATCACGCCGGTCGCCCTGTAATTGCGGGAAA
>SKYW01000178.1 GCA_007127695.1 Balneolales bacterium
CTTTGCTTTCAGTGAACGAAGCACCTGAAGACGGGGAGCGTCTTTTGTCCGCATGGCCTCCTTAAGATCGCGCAATATTTTTTCGTATGTGCTGCTCATAGCTTTGCGGTGTTCGGTTGAAAATTCAAATAATCCACTGTAACGGCCGCTCTGGCCTTATGCTGCTACCTCTGCAAATTAGCCAGTTTACATAAACAAAAAAAGGCTATACAACAGATGCATAACCTTTTTGAAAAAAAGATAAGGGATCAGATCAAGCCTTCTGGCGGGAAATGAAATCTTTCACCTGATCCTGCTCCATCGTGGATTCATGGAAGGCCACCTTGCCTTTCGCTGATTTTTTGGAGAGAATAACCTTAACCATTTTTCTCTGGGTAGCCTTAGCTGCGAGGACCTGTTCCCCGAAAATCTGTTTCTTGGCCATAACGCTGTTCCTTATTTAATCTCTTTATGGAGGGTGTGTTTGCGCAGTTTGGCATTGAATTTCTTCAATTCCAGCCGGTTCGTGGTAGTTCTTCTGTTTTTGGTAGTTACATAGCGGGATGTGCCTGGCGCTTCAGTGCACTCCAGAATCACCTGTATGCGGTTTCCTTTTGCCTTCGCCATAACCGATGTTAAATATTTTTGTTAAGGGTGCCTTTTTCACGGGCCTCTTTCAGAACCGCACTGATACCCTTGCGGTTAATGGTACGCACCGTTTTAGCGGTTACCCGCAATGTGACCCAGCGGTCTTCCTCCGCAATGTAAAACCGCCTCTTCTGAAGATTCAGCTTGAAGAGATGCTTGGTTTTGTTATTCGCCTTGGAGGACCGGTATCCGTTCAGGGCCTTTGTTCCGAAAATATCGTCTCGCAATGACATGATTTTCTTTCAATCAAGTGGATTATTTACAGACAGACACCAAATATAGCCTAAAAAATTAAAAAAAACAAACTTCGTTATCCACAATTAATCGCAAACAACCCGTACAATCCGGGGCCAGATTCGTTCCCGGGAGGACATGAATTTCACGCAGGAGCCATTTTGTGACTTAGGGCGATATTTATCATAACTTGTTTTGAAATGACGTGATTAAGGCCTATTTTCCTTAATTAAATTGGAAGAAAAAAGTGGTAGTCCTTCCCGGCCAGATCGCCACTCAGACAGCTAACCCTAACCATTCGAAATGAGTACTCAAAAATCACCCGAATACAGAGCGTCAAATATTCAGGTTTTGGAAGGATTGGAGGCGGTAAGAAAGCGTCCCTCCATGTATATCGGCGACACCGGACAGCGGGGATTGCATCACCTGATCAATGAAGTAGTCGATAATTCCATCGATGAAGCCCTTGTCGGCTATTGCAACTACATCGGTCTGAAATTAAACAAGGACAACTCGATTACCATCGAGGACAACGGTCGTGGTATACCGGTGGATATGCACGAGAAGTTTGGCATGCCTGCCGTCGAGCTGGTACTCACAAAACTTCACGCAGGCGGCAAATTTGACAAGGATTCCTACAAGGTATCCGGTGGACTGCATGGGGTCGGTGTAAGTTGCGTAAATGCGCTCTCAAAGAAGTTCGATGTGGAGATACACCGGGACGGTGAAGTGCATGTCATGGGTTTTGAATACGGAAAAACTACGCGGCCGCTGAAAAAAGTTGGCACGACCGACAAGAACGGGACCATTGTGACCTTTTCTCCGGACGATTCCATTTTTACCCAGATAAATGAATTTCGCTTTGAAATTATTGCGGAACGGATGAGAGAACTTGCTTTCCTCAATCCCGAAGTCACCATAGAACTGGAAGACGACCGCGAAGAGGAGCCCCTGAAAGAAGTATTTCACTACGAGGGCGGGATCAAGGATTTTGTACGCTACCTGGATGAGGGGCGTGATCCGCTGGTTCCCGAGATCATGTTTTTTTCCGGGGAAATTGAGGATGTGCCCGTGGAAGTGGCCATGCAGTATACCAGTTCCTACTCAGAAAACGTGCACTCCTATGTGAACAACATCAACACCCATGAGGGCGGGACGCATATCTCCGGTTTCCGGCGGGCACTCACCCGCGCTCTCAAAAACTACGGTGAAAAAAACCGTCTGATCAAGGGCAAATTCTCTGTAAGCGGGGAGGATTTTCGCGAGGGGCTTACCGCGGTGATCAGCATCAAGGTGCAAGAGCCCCAGTTCGAAGGCCAGACAAAGACCAAGCTGGGCAACTCTGAGGTGCAAAGCGCCGTCGAGGTAGTCGTCTACGAAAAACTGAACGATTATCTGGAGCAAAATCCGAAAGTTGCCCGGGCCGTGATCGATAAAGTGATGAGAGCGGCCGAAGCACGCGAAGCGGCCCGTAAAGCCCGGCAGCTGGTTCAGCGCAAAAGCGCCATGGCGGGAATGGGACTGCCGGGCAAGCTGGCTGACTGCTCTATCAACGACCCGGCTCACTGCGAAATCTACCTGGTAGAGGGGGATTCCGCCGGCGGATCGGCGAAATCAGGACGGAACCGCAGCTTTCAGGCCATTCTGCCGTTGCGTGGAAAAATCCTGAATGTTGAGAAGGCACGTGTCGGCAAGATCCTTGAAAACAATGAGATCAGGGCCATGATCACGGCATTGGGCGTTGGGGTCGGATTTATCGAAGACTTCGATATCACGAATCTCCGGTATCACAAGATCATTATCATGACGGATGCCGATGTGGACGGATCCCACATCCGGACACTGCTCCTCACCTTCTTCTATCGCTACATGCAGCCGCTCATTGAAGGCGGCCACGTTTACATAGCCACACCGCCGCTTTACAAGGTCACGCAGGGCAGCAAGATAGAATACGCATGGGATGATGACAACAGGGACAAAATCCTCAAGTCGCTCAAAAAGAGTACCAGAAAAGTCGATGTGTCCAGGTACAAGGGCCTTGGTGAAATGAATCCCGATCAGTTGTGGGAAACCACCATGAATCCCGAAACCCGCACCCTTCAGCAGGTAACTATTGAAAGCGCCGCTTCCGCAGACAAGCTGTTCACGGTTCTTATGGGCGATTTGGTGGAGCCGAGACGGGCCTTCATCGAACGAAATTCCAAATACGCAAAACTCGATATCTAAAGCACGCATTTTCTGATGTCTGACAAGATCATAAAAATCAATCTCGAAGATGAGATGAAGTCCTCCTACATCGATTACTCGATGTCGGTTATCGTATCCCGTGCCCTTCCCGACGTCCGTGACGGACTCAAGCCGGTTCACCGGCGGGTTCTGTATGGAATGAGCGAGCTGGGAATGCTCCACAACCGCGCTTACAAGAAAAGTGCCCGTATTGTCGGTGAAGTTCTGGGTAAGTATCACCCCCATGGCGATTCTGCGGTCTATGACTCAATAGTCCGGATGGCCCAGGACTTTTCCATGCGCTATAGGCTGGTGGACGGACAGGGCAACTTTGGTTCGGTCGACGGAGACTCGGCGGCAGCCATGCGATATACCGAGGTGCGGATGCAGCGCCTTGCAGAGGAAATCCTGTCGGACATCAACAAGAATACCGTAGATTTTCAACCCAACTTTGACGACACGCTCACCGAGCCGTCGGTCATGCCCTCCATGGTGCCCAATCTGCTGATCAACGGAGCATCCGGGATTGCAGTAGGGATGGCCACCAACATGCCGCCTCACAACCTGACAGAGGTGGTAAACGGCATCATGGCCTATATCCAGGATCCGGAGATCGAGATTCCCGACCTGATGAAGCACATAACCGCACCTGATTTCCCGACAGGCGGCATTATTTACGGCTATGACGGCGTCAGGGAGGCCTATGAAACCGGACGTGGACGCGTGGTCATTCGTGCGCTGGCTTCCGTGGAGGAGCTGCGGGGCAATCGGGAACAAATCGTTGTTACGGAAATACCGTACCAGGTAAACAAAGCGACCCTTATTGAAAAAATCGCCTTCCTGGTCCAGTCCGAAAAAATCACGGACATTAGCGATGTGCGGGATGAGTCCGACCGGGAAGGAATGCGCGTCGTCATCATGCTCAAGCGCGGGGCAGTGCCGAGCGTTGTGCTCAACCAGCTCTACAAGTACACGCAGATGCAGCATACCTTCGGTATCATCAACCTGGCCCTGGTCAAAGGCCGGCCTAAGGTGATGAACCTGAAGAAAATCATCAGGCATTTTGTCGATCACAGGATAGAGGTGATCATCCGGCGCACGCTGTACGACCTGGATCAGGCCGAGGCGCGGGCACATATCCTTGAAGGTCTCAAGATCGGTGTCGACAATCTGGACGAGGTAATACAGACCATCCGTTCATCCAGCAATGTCCCCGTGGCCAATCAAAGGCTGAGAAGACGGTTCGGACTGAGTGACCTGCAGGCCAAGGCCATTCTGGACATGCGCCTCCAGAAGCTCACGGCACTCGAAAGAGATAAAATCGAACTGGAATACAAGGATATACTGGAACAGATCCGTGAATATCGCAGGATACTTACCAGCAGGGATGTCCAGAACAAGATCATTGTGGATGAGCTGGATGAGCTTAACCAGCGCTACGGTGACGAACGACGCACACAGATTGTCTACTCTGCAGAAGATTTCAATATAGAGGACATGATTGCCGATGAGGATGTGGTCGTCACCATATCCAACACCGGGTTTATCAAAAGAACAGCAGTGAGCGGATATCGCCGGCAAAAAAGGGGCGGATCCGGGATGAAGGGAGCCACCACCAAGGACGATGAATATGTGGAACACCTGTTTGTGGCTACAAATCACAACTACATCCTCTTCTTCACGAAGAACGGCAAATGTTACTGGCTAAAAGTCTATGAAATCCCCGAAGGAACAAGACTGAGCCGCGGGCGGGCTATTGTCAACCTGATCGAAATCGAGAAAGACGACAGGGTCCAGGCTTTTGTGCCGGTCAAGACACTTGATGACGAGAAATACACCCAAAGCCATAACATCATCATGGCTACAGAAAAAGGAATCGTCAAGAAAACCAGTCTGGATGCATACAGCCGTCCAAGGAAAAACGGTATCCTTGCCATCAGCGTGGATGATGACGATTGCCTGCTCAGTGCAAGTCTGACGGACGGTAAAAGCACAATCCTGCTTGGCGCGAGAAACGGTCGCGCCATCCGCTTCCGGGAGACCGATGTCCGCCTCATGGGAAGAAATACCCGCGGTGTTCGCGGTATCAACCTGTCCGACAAAAACGACAGGGTAGTCGACATGGTCGTGATTAAGAATACCAATGATGCTACCGTTCTTGCGCTATCAGAACAGGGATACGGCAAACGCAGCCTGGTGGAAGACTATCGGGAACAGACCCGCGGCGGAAAAGGCGTCATTACACTCAAGATTACGCCAAAGACAGGCAGACTCATTGCGCTGAAAGAAGTTAGCGATAATGATGACCTTATGATCATCACCGAAAAGGGCAAGATCATACGCATGCACAGCAAGGATATCCGATCCATGGGCCGTAATACCCAGGGCGTACGGATGATGCGACTTGGAAGCAACGACCAGATTTCCGGAATCACCCGTGTAGTGAGCGATGATGATGCCGATACGGCAAAAAAGGTCGGCGATAATGGTGAAGAGGTCGACCTTGCCAGAAATGAAAACGATCTGGCAGGAAGCAGCCCGGATAATGATCCGGACAACACCGGCAACCAAGGTCCGGATGATGGAACGGATGGAGAAACCGGACAGCTTGGATTTGATGAAGAGCTATAAAGAAAAAAATATCAAGGAGTTGAAGCGGGTTGCAAGGCCTCAATCAGCTCCTTGAGATATTCCTTTCTTTTCTCCACAAGAATATCAGGGTCACAAATAGTGACGTGCCTGCCAAACTGAAGCAGCCACTCATTGATGAAGTCAAGATCGTCAATGAGAAAAGTCAGGGTCAGCGTCTCATTATCCAAAGACCGCGTAACTACTTTACCAGGGAGCCCGGTCAGGAGGGAAAAGGATTTTTCGATATTCACCTTGATGGTCACCGGTATGTTTTCTTTGGATCGGCCATACAGCAATTCTTCGTTCTGGTAATCCAGCCTCCTGAGAAATGGCCGGTCATCCAGGGTGATGTTATCCATCCGGGACAGCATGAAATTACGGAGTGATTTTCGGCTGTGACAAAAGCCGATTACATTCCAGTGATCTGTGTAATGCACCAGCAGGTGCGGATCGATCGTTCTTCGGGACGTTCTTTTTTTCCGGTCGCGGTAGTCAAATGAGACGGGACTTTTTTCGACGAATGCCGAGCAAAGGGTGAACCAGTCCCCACCGGAATTCCTGTTCTCGATATTCCGGATAAAAGGGGAAACCAGTGTCTTGCTTTCCAGGGTGTTCATTTGAGTTTGCAGAGAGGCGGGGATCGCACTGCGGATTTTCAGGGAGACGTTTTCAGCATCATTCACCATTTCCTGATCCACCTGGGCTTTCACGAATGAGAGGCCCATCATGATTACCGAGAGCTCACGGAATGTAAACATGATGGCAGGGATCAACCCATCCCGCAGCACACCGTAGCCGGTATCGGGATAGTGAGTAACGGGCACTCCCAGCTTCTGGATTACCTGCAGGTCGCGGAACACCGTGCGTTTGCTGATCCCGAATTCCTCCATGAGAGTCCGGCTGGTGATCCGTTTTCCCGACTGGAGCATGTAGAGAATCTTCAGTCGCCGCTCATTGCTGTTCATGGCCGTCAGATACGTGATCCTTTTTGTGAATGAGAAGGATTCCCCTGTTATCAAAAAAGGGATCCCTCATATGGTCAAACGTGCGAAAAGAAAACAGAAAATGCCTGGTCATATCCGCATCAATTTCAGACGTGACTTCAGATCCTTTCAACATGGCAATTTCCTTCCAGTCCTTTTCCTGCAGGTGTTCCAGCAGTTTTTTTACGGGAAAGGCATGTTTGGATACGATGCGTGCTGGAAATTGGTCGCGGATCCTGGAAATATCTGAGTGAATGACGCTGGCGTTTGACAGTCTCAGACTTCGAACGATATCCCGGATGGCAAGGCACTTTTTTTGAACCTTGTCGACGAGCACGAACTCCTTTTCCCTGCTTGCCGCTGCCATGGGAAGGCCGGGCAGCCCGCCGCCCGTTCCGGCATCTATTACCGTATCGCAATCAGGTACATCAGTTACAAATACCAGCAGCAAACTGTGGTAAATGTGCTTTTCAAGCTGCGCTTCATCCGTGTTTCTGCTGAATAAATTAACAGACCGGTTCCACCACATCCATTTTTTTATGAGCGAGTCCAGCAGATCGACATTCTGTTCTATCAGAGCGGAAGTCTTTTCAAATGTTTCACGTGAAACATTTGAAATCTGGATATGGTCAGACGGGGTAAAAGTCATGGGATGGAATATCAGAACGCAGGCACGCTGGATGGTGATGTTTCACGTGAAACATGTTGTGGGATCAGTTGTTTAAATATACCATCAAAACAGCAATATCGCTTGCCGATACCCCGCTGATTCTGCTTGCCTGGCCAATGGTTTCGGGACGCACCCGGCTCAGTTTTTGCCTGCCTTCACTGGAAAGGCTTTGCAGGTTCTGGTATGTGATCTTCTCCGGAATCCGCATATGTTCTTTCTCGCGTATCTGTCGGACCATCTCAAACTCTTTTTCGATATAGCCCTCGTACTTGAACTGAATTTCGACCTGTTCAATGACCAGCGGGTCGATGGTTATCTTTTCAACCTGCTCGCGAAGTTCCGGGTCATGTGCAATAAGATCCGGAAGTGTGAGATGCGGCCGTGTAATTATTTTTGGGATCTTCAGCGACTGGCGAAGCGGTGACTGTCCGATGGATGATAAGAAGTCATTGAATACTTCCGGTCGCGCGCTGTATCCGGTCAGTAATGTTCTGAGTTGAGTGATTTGCGCAAGCTTGGCGTCGAGCCGCTTTTTTCGTTCGTCCGATGCCAGTCCGATTTCATGACCGAGCGGGGTCAGCCGAAGGTCGGCATTGTCCTGTCGGAGAAGTATCCGGTGCTCGGCGCGCGAAGTGAACATGCGATAGGGTTCTTCGGTGCCCTTGTTGACCAGGTCATCGATAAGCACACCGATGTATGCTTCGGAGCGTTGAAGGACAACTTCCGGTTTTCCGAGCACCTTGCGCGCTGCATTGATCCCGGCCATGAGTCCCTGGCTGGCAGCTTCTTCGTAGCCCGTGGTACCGTTAATTTGTCCGGCAAAGTAGAGTCCGTCCACAAGTTTTGTTTCCATGTTCCGCCGTATCTGGTGCGGTGGAAAGTAGTCATACTCAATGGCATAACCGGGCCGGATCATGACCACTTTTTCAAACCCGGGTATGGTACGGAGGGCTTGATACTGCGTGTCCTCGGGAAGGCTCGTGGAGAATCCGTTCAAATACATCTCATAGGTGTTGCGTCCTTCCGGCTCCAGAAAAAGCTGATGGCGGTTCCGGTCCGCAAATCGGTGGATTTTATCCTCAATAGAGGGACAGTACCGGGGACCTGTGGATTGTATCCGGCCATTGAACATGGGACTTCGATCAAAGCCGGTCCGCAGCACATCGTGCACTTCCGGAGTCGTATAGGCAATCCAGCAAGTCAGCTGTTCTTCCAGGTCCGGCAGTTGATCCGTAAGAAAGGAGAAAGGTGTGGGATGTTCATCACCGTACTGGATCTCGAGTTTGTCAAGATCAACGGTTCTCCCGTCAAGACGGGGAGGGGTGCCTGTTTTCAGCCGGCCGGACTCAAACCCGAGCCGTTCCAGATTGGCAGTGATCCCAACAGAAGACCGTTCCCCCGATCGACCACCTCCAAAATTCTTTTCCCCGATGTGTATTAGTCCATTGAGAAAGGTGCCATTTGTCAGAATAACAGCTTTCCCTTTGATGATTTGACCGCTTTGGGTTTCAATGCCGGTCACGATGTTTTTTTCGGTGACCACCCCGGTGACACTGTCCTGGCGCAAATGAAGGGCTGGAATACGCTCAAGCTCTTCCCGAACATGTTGCGCATAGAGCATCCGGTCGCTCTGAGCCCTGGGGCTCCACATGGCAGGTCCCTTGCTTCTGTTGAGCATCCGGAATTGCACACCGGAAGAATCAGCAACCTTGCCCATGATACCGCCCAGCGCATCAATTTCCCGGACGAGCTGCCCTTTTGCAACGCCGCCAATAGCCGGGTTGCAGGACATCTGAGCGATGGCATTGAGGTTCATTGATATCAGCAGGGTTTGGCACCCCAATCGGGATGCTGCCGCTGCCGCCTCGCTGCCGGCATGGCCGCCTCCGACCACAATCACGTCGTATCCCGGATGCAAATTGGTATTGCTCATGAACAAAGAGTCAGTAAGATGGTGCGTAAGTATTTGATGATTAAACGGTTACGTGTATTCTTAAGCAGGGTCTGCACGTGCTGATCCCCGACAGATTCCCACAACCGCCGGGAGAACGCTGTCCCAGCTCCGGTAATTGCATCCGGAGACAGGAACAGAAACAAAAAAAGCGTAACCAATTGATGGACAATTGACTACGCTTTTGCGATCCGGATGGGACTCGAACCCACGACCTCCTGCGTGACAGGCAGGCGTTCTAACCAACTGAACTACCGGACCGAGGACAACAAATATAAGAAGAATTTGTGTACAGAGTCAACATCCAACCCATGAAAAAAGATTTTGTGAGCGAACCCGGTGCCTGCGGTTCGGTTCAGTCATCGCTGTTTCGGTCGCGCAGCTCCGTCTTGCACCTGACGGCTGCATTGCATTATTCATGAAGCAGGCGGACAACGGCATCCCGTACATTTTCGTTTAGCGGGTTCTCCCGGGTGCGGAAACGGTGCTGCAG
This sequence comes from Balneolales bacterium, assembly GCA_007127695.1. Classification (GTDB taxonomy): domain Bacteria; phylum Bacteroidota; class Rhodothermia; order Balneolales; family Natronogracilivirgulaceae; genus SKNL01. Next base: position 9,816 of record SKYW01000178.1, read on the forward strand.
TGTTCCATCGCGATCCAGAAGGAACTTCTCGAAATTCCAGTTAATCCCACCGGTAAAATCCCGGTTTTCTGTCGCAGTGAGAAATACGAATAATGGGTGTTGCTGCTCGCCTGTCACTTCCACTTTGGAAAAGAGCGGGAAGGAGATACTGAAATTCGTCTCACAAAATTCAAGGATCTCGTCATCGGTGCCGGGTTCCTGATTTCCAAAATTGTTGGAAGGAAAACCCAAAATGACAAGGCCCTCGTCCCGGTACATATCATACAGTTCCTGCAGATCGTTGTATTGTTTGGTAAAACCACACAACGATGCTGTGTTGACAACCATTATTACCTTACCTTTGAAGTCTTCCATGGAGACTTCCTGCCCCCTTATGTTCGTTACGGTAAAGTCAAAGAATGAAGTTTCGGCTTCCGGTGTTCCCATAAGCAGTGTAATAGAGATGAGAAGTGCGATTATAGCGGTCATATTATTCACGTATTAAGTCATGTCCATGATATCAGGTAAAAAACCCGTTTTAGTAAAAACGTTCCCAAGCATGTGTAAAGATAAGGAAAATTCGAGTGGATGGGTCTTCCGGTCCGCCCTGCTGATCCTGCTCACATTGCCTATGGCTCTCCAGGCCCAGATGTTTTCCGTGGAAGAGCCGGAAAGAAGGGTGCGCTCATCCACCAGTTCTTTCACGGCCGGACCGGAATTCCTGACCATGAGTCTTCGCGATGGAGAACCGTTCAGCGGCAGAGTGTACAATTTCTCTGAGCCGGTGTACCTGATGAGGCTGGATCTGCCTGGCGTTGAGATTTACGGTGGGTTTCGCAACCGGATGGGAGAAGCGGATTCATTGAACTACTTGAACCTGGGGGCCAATATTATTGGTGCACTGCCACTGATCCGGAGCAGCACCTATGGCGTATCCCTGCCATTGTGGCTGTCAACCGATTACACCCGGGTTAGAGAAACCGGCGGACAACAGCCGGAATCAGAGCAGTTCCGCCAAAGTTCGGCCTCGATAGGCCTGGGAGCCGGGGCTTTCTTCCGGCCGATAAGCAATATAAGATTACGCGCTGAATTCGTGCCGCAGATTGGATTTGCCGTCAGTTCGATGGGGAGCGATGCCGGTCAGATCGCTTCACTGAATGGCCGTGTGCGGCTGAACCTGGACCAGTTATTCCGCCGATATGGCCTCGAAATTGCATACAGATATACGTGGAGGAGATATTCCGGTACGGGGGACCGGTTTCTGTATGACATTGAGGGACATCATATCGGTTTTGGGGTGACGTTTTAGCAAAGACCGGATATCGATCTGGTGTTGCGCCGATGCGCGAAGAAACCCCGGGGATGTCCCCCAGAGGTTAAAATTTCGCATCCAAAGGATTACATGCCATGGCCCAAGTCAAATGCCGTTTTTTTATCGCAAAATGCTATTTTCCATGGTACGTTTGACGAAGAAAGAAACATCTGAACATGAAACGAACATGACAGCCTCCGACTGACACACATGAGCATGATTGTATCCTGTCATGTGAGATCATTCTGACCAGATGAATCTAAATTGATTTAAACAGATGAACCGAAGGTCACGAAGTGCTACGAACATGACAGCCTCCGACTGACACACATGAGCATGATTGTATCCTGTCATGTGAGATCATTCTGACCAGATGAATCTAAATTGATTTAAACAGATGAACC
>SKYW01000266.1 GCA_007127695.1 Balneolales bacterium
GAGTCGTTTGCTGCCCTGGCAGAATCGTATTCCACACACAGCCCGTCCGCTCCACGCGGAGGCGACCTTGGCTATATCGAACGGGATGACAAGCCCGCAGCCCAGGCCAGCGCCATTTTTGCCGCTTCCACCGGATCGGTGATCGGTCCGCTCGCCGGTGATGACGGCATATACCTTTTCCAGATCATAGACCGCACCAACCGGGACCTCCGTTTTGCCGACCTGAGCCAGGATATTGAGCCCGATCCGTTTGAGACGGTCCAGCGCCTGGCCAACGAAGCAGAGGACTTCCAGTATTTCGCCCATGCGGATGGATTTGTCAGCGAAGCCGAACGCAGCGGATTCACGGTCCAGGAGGGAGTGGCCACCGAAGGCAACCCGTTCATTTCCGGACTTGGACAGAACCGCATCATCCTCAACGAACTTCAGCACATGAGCAGGGGCAACATCTCCGATGTCATTGAGACCGAAGAAATGTTCATCGTGTTCCGGGTGGATGAGGTAACCCCGGAAGGCACCCGTCCCCTCGATGAGGTTCGCTCACAGGTGGAATCACTCGTACGTGAGCAGAAACGCACGGGACTCATGACCCAACGCGTGAGCGGGATGCTGGACGGAATCGCTTCGCTTGAAGAGCTGGCTGAAACAAGCGGCAAATCGGTCCAGAGTGCAGAGCGCATTCGCCTGAACGCCGCCACGGTTCCCGGTGCCGGCCGCGAACCGAAAGTTGTGGGCGCCGCTTTTTCCCTTTTGGAGGGACAGCTTTCGCCTGTGATCACCGGTAACAATGCCGTAATTGTGATGGTAGTGGAAAGCCGCACCATGGCCGACCCCGCCGCCATGACCACCGCAGAGCGCCGCCAGATCCGCGAGCAGCTGCAGCAGCAGAAAAACTCCGTATTCGGATCGGTCTGGGTGGATCGACTCAAAGCCGATGCCGACATCCGTGATTTCCGCACTCAGCAGCGCATGATGCAGCGGCCCATGTAAGTATGCATGACGCATCCGCCGAAGATATAAAGAGAATGAGGCGGGCCCTCCGGCTTGCCGAAAAAGGAAAGGGATACGTTGCTCCCAATCCGCTGGTAGGATGCGTCATCTACTCACGGGATGGCCTGCTCATTGGCCAGGGATATCATGAGCGGTATGGTCAGGCACATGCGGAGATCAACGCTCTGCGCTCTGTAAAAGACCGCTCAGATCTGCTGGACGCGACCGTTTACGTCACACTGGAACCCTGCTCGCATCACGGAAAGACCCCCCCATGCGCCCATGAACTGGCGAAGTATCCGCTCAAGCGGATTGTTGTGGCCATGACCGACCCGAATCCGCAGGTCAACGGCGATGGTATTGCCTATCTCAGATCGAAAGGGATCGCCGTGGTGACCGGAGTGCTCGAAGAGAAGGCCCGGAAGCTGAACGAAGTATTCCTGTTCAACATGCGGTTCGGCAAGCCCTATGTCATCCTCAAAGTGGCCCAGACCCTCGATGGCTATATTGCCGCACCGGACGGTGACTCCCGATGGATATCCGGTAAAGAGGCCCGCAAACGCGTCCACCAGTGGCGAAGCGAATACGACGCCGTGATGGTGGGACGCAACACCGCGCTGCTCGACAATCCCAGGCTTACCGTCCGGCATGTCAGCGGGCGCCAGCCGAGACGGATTGTGATCGACGGACCGGGCACCCTGCCATCCGACCTCCACCTTTTAAGCGACATCCACGAGGACAAGACCATTCGGGTGACCTGCAATCCGGATCTTTCCGCAAAGCCTGATGACCCGGCTCTCGGACTGCTTCAACCCGATTATTTCCGCGGACAGACCGTACATGTCTCGGAACTCAACGGCCACTGCAACCTGGAACAGACCATCAACAGGGTGGGAGAGCTGGGAGTGTCATCCATCCTGGTGGAAGCAGGCAGCCAGCTCGCATCGGCGCTTGTACGGGATAACCTGGTGGATAAGCTCCACCTGTTCGTAGCACCAAAAATGCTTGGCGGCGGCACGCGCAGCTTTCTGGGGCTCGGGATCGAACGGATGAGCGAGATCATCGGGTTCCGTTCTGGCGGGTGGACCAAAGCTGGCGACGACATGCTTTTTACCGGTTATTTTTGACAGATAAACTCATCCGAACAGATAAACAAGGAGAAAACCGATGTTCAACGGCATCATTGAAGAACTGGGGAAAGTCACATCCGTCAAGGATATAGGCGGGGGCAAGGAGCTTACCATATCGTGCAGGCTGGCATCCACGATGGAGGTGGACAACAGCCTTTGCGTGAACGGGGTCTGCCAGACGGTGGTGCGGCTGGACAAGCACTCCGTTACGGTGCAGATGGTGGAGGAGACGCTCCGCAAAACCGCTCTGGGAGAACTCAAACCGGGCTCGGAGGTCAATCTGGAGCGTTCGCTTTCGCTCGCTCAGCGCATTGACGGGCATCTTGTCCAGGGTCATGTGGATACGACCGGCGAAATGCTGGATGTCCGGAAAGAGGGCACAAACTGGCTGTGCACGATCGGATATGATCCGGAGTGGCGCGACCTGATCGTTGGCCGCGGCAGTATAGCCATTGACGGTATCAGTCTGACTGTCGCCCGTGAAACAGGCAACCAGTTCACGGTGGCAATCATCCCCTACACCTGGGATCACACCGTGATAAAAAACCGGAAAAAGGGAGATCGTGTGAACCTGGAGTTTGATATCCTCGGCAAGTATGTCCTGCGGTTCATGCAGAACCGGGAAGGGGGCGTCCGGGGCGGCGGACCGGCCGGCAAGGTGACCGAGCAGCTGTTGCGCGATAGCGGATTTACCGAAACCGGTTGATCGGGCTGCTGCTGCGTTCCAGGTTGTTGAGCCCCGGAAGTTTCTGGAAGAGGCCTTGCAGCTGGGAATCACGCACCGACAGCCGGAAGAGAAAGAATTTGAAATCCCCGAACGGGTTCCACTGAAAACTGAGATCCCAGCAGTGCAGGTTGCGCGTGACATTGAACCGGGAGGGGGTGAGCTCTTTATCGATGAA
>SKYW01000155.1 GCA_007127695.1 Balneolales bacterium
CAGCAGCAGGAATCTGACTTACCGGATTCAAGGCCAGTAAAGAGGGTTGTGGTGAAAGGGTTTATGAGATATATAGATATCTAACCTTTAATTAGTAAAGTATATGAACTATATAATCTACGACCTCGAAGCCACTTGCTGGGAAGGCAGCCGGTGGGAAGAAATGGAAATCATTGAGATTGGCGCTGTAATGCTTGCAGGAGAGCACTTTCAGCCCATGTCGGAATTTGAGCAATTTGTAAGGCCCGTTGACCTGCCTGAACTTACTCCGTTTTGCATGGAACTCACATCCATAAAGCAAAAACAAATAGATGTGGCACCCGATTTTTCCGAAGTATTCGGTCTGTTTATGGATTGGATTGGCGATGAGCCTTTCAAACTCTGTGCCTGGGGCGATTTTGATGCCAAAATGGTGAATAAGGAGTGTGAACGGCACGGAAAATCCATGTCCGACAACTTTAAGGGTTTTATGAACTTAAAAGAATTGTTTGCCAGAGCGTACGACACAAAAGACAATATTGGCCTTCGCGAGGCCATGCGCAAACTGAGCATGCCGTTCGAAGGTCGCTTACACCGCGGCATCGACGATGCCCGAAACATCGCCACCGTGGCACAAACCATTTTGATGCTGGATGATTGATTGATTTTAAAAACGATTGAGAAGAGAGCAGATTTCCTGCTTGCCACATGGTGCTGATAGCAAACCTTTATCGCCCTGCAAGGGCAACTCATTTCAGCCCGGTGGCAACGCCCCGGGTAATGGAAAGAAGCACAACACAAGCGCCCTGCAAGGGCAGCTAAAAATATAATAAACAAAAAACCTTAATTACCTGATTTTTGGATAACGGCCTAATCAAACAACGTAACCTATGAAACTTGCATGAGCACCACACTCACAAAAGAAAATGAAAATGCTGTTTCATGCAAGTTCCATCAGACCAAAGACTTTAATAAAATATTTTCTGATGAAACCATAACAACCAGAACCGCATGGAAGAGACTATTTCAACAATCCGCCTGTTACTAAGAAAGCCCGAAATTCATGACCACACGGCTGTTTATGAAAATTGGGTAAGAGAGCCGGAGATTACAAAATATCTGACCTGGAGGCCACATAAATCACCGGAAGAAACACGAAGTTTCATTCAACAATGCATCAAAGACTGGGAGAGCAGAACCAGGTTTCCTTTTGTAATATGCCTTATGTCAACCAGAGAAGTCATCGGAATGATTGAATTCCGAATTGACAAATTTAAGGCAGAGATAGGGTATGTTTTATACAAAAAATACTGGGGACAAGGGTATATGACAGAAGCACTAAAGGAAATGCTCGATCTTCTTCTTTCGCAGGAAAAAATTTATCGCGTTCAGGCATATTGCGATATTGAAAATGCAGGTTCTTTTCGGGTTATGGAAAAGGCTGGAATGAAGTGTGAAGGTATATTATCAAGGTTTGCCATTCATCCAAATATTTCTGATAAGCCACGGGACTGTTATATGTTCTCGAAAACAAAATAGGTATTGCCGCCCAATAGTGAATTTTCAGCAAGGAACAATTCATTACAAACACGTTAAACAAAAAAACTACTATGGATATACCAAGCGACCTGAAACAATTAATGATTGACTTTGCGTTGAATGAAGATTTAGATTATAGGTTGAAAAGGCATGAAAATAATTTATTGATATATGGGTTTAACTATTGTTTGGATTTGTATGCTGATATTGTCAGAACAACTGAGCAGATATTTGAACTGGAAAATCAAAGCACAAGACATCTTCCTATAGAGCATTTTAAAAAAATCTTAACTTATAATGCTGATGCATTTTATAAAAACCTAATAACTAAAATTGAAGAGAATAATGCATTACAATCTGATTTTTTAAGGCAGTACATTCAAATTTATAAATCTGAAATGCTGGCTGAAAATTTAAAATCTGCAGTAGCAAAGTATTCGCATATTAATGCTTATTTTTCATTTCCAGAAATTCCGATAATGGAGCTTTCATCTAATGAACATCTGGAAAAGCTTTTTAAAGATTGAATGAGAAATGAAGTCATCAAAATTATATTGCTGAATACAAGTTGGCAATGATTTTTGATTTTCTACCTAAAAAATCCTTTACATGCACTACAACTTCCAACAAATCGAAAAAAAGTGGCAGCAACACTGGGATGAGCAGAATGTTTTTGCTGCCGGTGAAGACCGGTCTGCCCCAAAGTACTTTGTAATGGACCTTATGCCGTTACCCACAGAAAAGGGTTTGCAGGTAAGGGAACTTTATGGCTTCTTTGCTTCAGACGTTCTGGCCCGATACAAGAAAATGAAGGGATTTAATGTTCTTCACCCTATTGGCTTTTTAGCACAATGGCACTATGCTGAAAGATATGCTAAAGAGTTGGGCAAACATCCTCCCGATATATTCAATAAAAACGCCAAACGCTATCACGAGCAGCTAAAGCGTGCCGGTCTGGTTTTTTACCCAACCCGAGAGTTGAACACCTGGGATCCTGATTATTACAAATGGGCACAATGGGTTTTTATTCGCTTGTTTCAGCATTACTACGACATAAAAGCAAAGAAGGCACTTCCCATAGACAGGCTTATTGAGGAATTTGAGAAAAACGGCAATCGCATAATAGAGGCAGCAACTAACTGGAAAACTAAGTTTACTGCCGAAGAATGGAAGAAGATGGATGAAAAGCAGAAACAAGAAGTACTGATGCATTATCGTCTGGCTTATACTTCCGATATTTTTGTGAACTGGTGCCCGAAACTTAACCGCTACCTTGACGCAGATGAAGTAAAGGAAGGATTTTCAATTAAAGGAAAACATCCTGTTGAGAGATTTAAGACAAAACAATGGTTGTTGCGGATGTCTGCCTATGCTGAAAGGCTTTGGAATGGGCTGGAAAAACTGAATCAGCCTGAAGAAGTGATGAGATATCAACAATCCGTATTTCATGAATCTGAAAAAAAAGGTGCCGGGAAAAAACATAAGAGATTTTATTTGAA
>SKYW01000037.1 GCA_007127695.1 Balneolales bacterium
CCGTGGATGCGCCGGGCGATATCCACCCCGCGGGTCTGCATGCCGATGATGGCGAGGGTGTCGAGCCGGTCGAACGGTTCCACAAACTGATGAGCCAGCCGCATGTAGGTGCGGTCCAGATCCTCGGCGGTAAGCAGGGTTTGTGCCATGAAGTGCAGCCCGTTGGTTGTGCTTTGCGGGTCATGATCAGGTCCGTTTCCGCGGGATTCCGGCCCGGTGCTTGCCATACTGCGCCAGAACCAGGACTCAGATCCAGATACCCGTAACTCAGATCCAGATACCCGGATCCGGATCCGGATGATGACCGGGAATAAATTACCATTCGGCACGCACTTTGACAACCTGAGGTTTGTTTAAATAACAAGTGAAACGAACATGACAGCCACCGGCTGACACACATGAGTATGATTCATCCTGTCATGTGAGTTCATTCTGACCATATGAATCTAAATTGATTAAAACAGATGATAAAGAACGAATGATACGTGTTGATTCCGTGTTTCGGTTCGGGTCAACACAATTTGAACAGTAAGATGACTTCAGCGATGAAAAATACCATGGTAAGCGTGGATTTTTGGGATACGCTTGTCCGTGCCGACTCCAACGGCGAGAAGCGTACCGAAGCCCGCATAAATGCGCTGCGTGAGGTTTCGCGGCGATACGACAAGGAACCGACCGATGAGGCGATCCGGCAGGCTCGTTCGCATGTCTCACGCGCTTTCGATGACGAATGGTTCGGGAAACAGCGCACGCAATCGACCCGGGAACTGGTTCAGGGCATGCTCGATGCGCTTGCCATCCCGGCAAAGCCCGCCGAGGTGGATGATCTGACCGAAGCATTCCGGGAATCGCTGTTTCTGGGTCCACCCGAGCTGGCCGAAGGTGTAAAAGAAGCGCTTGCCAACATCAGCATATATTACCGGCTGGCAATCATTTCAGACACCATGTTTTCACCCGGATCGGTGATTCGCCGGTACCTGGATCAGGTGGGGATATTGCAGCATTTCGATGCGTTTGCTTTCAGTGACGAGCTGGGTGTCAGCAAACCGCACCGCAAGGCCTTCGAAACCGTTCTCAAGGCCACGGATGCCCGTCCGGAACGCTCCTGGCACGTCGGCGACATAATGAAAACGGACATAAAGGGTGCAAAGGCGCTCGGGATGCACGCCATACTCTTCACCGGATTCTCTGGTGGAGTGGACACGGACTCTCCATCGGACCCCGATTCGAACAAGCGCCTGCTGACAAATAGCAAAGGCAATGCAAGCAGCCCGTCCGAGGACCTGCCTTCGCCCGATTTCGTGTGCGCAAGCTGGGAAAACGTAGCCGATATCCTGATATCTGAGCTTGTTTAGCGAGGGAATTAAAAACCGCCTTCCCTGAAATAACCCGGAAGCGGCGAAACGGAACTTCCGCTCCGGATCTCCCGACAAATAACGCGCCTTGCATGTGGATCACGATCCTGACGACCGTCAGGACTTGAATTTCAGGAGCACATGCGCCCCGTCGTGTCCGGTCATATGCAATTCGGCTGAAAGCTGGCGTGCAAGGCCCCGGATGATATTGAAACCCAGGCTGGTGCTTTTCCCGGCAAGCACTTCTTCCGGCAGTCCGGCGCCATCATCCAGTACCTGCAGCTGGCACTCCTCCGTTTCATTATCTTTCTTGAGCTTCAGGTGGATGTTCCCGGACTCCCTTCCCCGGAACGCGTGCTTGTAGGCATTGGTCAGCAATTCGTTGACAATCAGGCCGCAGGGGATGGCCTTGGTGATATCCAGAACGGCATTGTCACAATCCAGGTGCACGGCAATCTTTCCGGATTCCTCTTCATAGGTTTCCTGGATGGTTTTTACAAGCTGCCGGATATAATCTTCCATTTCCACCCGGGCAAACATTTCTGACTGGTAGAGTTTCTCGTGGATGAGGGCCATGGTCTTGATACGTCCCACGCTCTCAAGGAACAGTTTCTTTGCTTCTTCATCCTTTACATAATCAGATTGCAGGGTCAGCAAGGCCGAGATGACCGCTAGGTTGTTTTTTACCCTGTGGTGGATCTCCTTGAGCATCACCTCCTTTTCCTCCAGTGAGTCACGGATCTGCTGATCCGCCTTGCTCTTTTCCTCACGTAGCTTTTGGTCCTGGATCTCCCTTCTCACCGCCAGCGGAACCCGCGTAAGATTGTCTTTCATCACATAATCGTGCGCACCGGCCAGGACCGCTTCCACGGCAATCTCCTCCCCGACCGTCCCCGATACTATGATGAACGGGATATCCCGGCCGGTTTTTTTTACGATCTGAAGCGCCGCAAGTCCGTCAAAACCCGGCAAGTTGAAATCGCTGATGATAATATCCCATTCCTGGTCCTCAAGCGCCTTTTCCAGTGCGGCGGCCGTATCCACCCGGGTACATTGTGATTCCAGGCCGGCTCTTTTCAGTTCCAGTTCGACCAGTTCAGCATCATCCGGCAGATCTTCAATGATCAGCACCTTCAACGGTTTACTCATGTCCGCTCCTCCTCCTGATCTCCTTAACTACCTCCAGTCCGCTGATCTTTGGCATGTTCAGATCAAGGAGCACCACAGCAGGCGGTTTTGGAGGTTCTTCACCCTCACTGCCCAGCAACATCCGCGATGCCTCTTCCCCATCGCGGGCAACCTTGACCTCATTCATGATACTGCTCTTTTCCAGTGCCATGATGGCCAGGCCAACATCATCGGGATTGTCTTCGACAAGCAGAATGTGCCTGTCCGTGATATCTGTCCTGATTGACATACCGTTCATCTAAAATCAATAGAATTTTTTCATTATACACTTTTATCCGGGAAGAAGAAATAGAAAGCGGTGCCCTCATTTTCCCTGGATCCTGCATCAATATCCGGAGCAGGCTGGGATCGCCAGTGCCCGGACCTGCCCGGTGTGACCCAATATCCATACAGGTGTTTTATTTAAGACGGGTAACGGTTATTTTTCAGGGCCTTTTCACGCATCGAGCATCGA
>SKYW01000180.1 GCA_007127695.1 Balneolales bacterium
AGGACCTGGACACGGCCTATCGAGTGCAAACCTAGTGAGAAAGTAAGGTCGTTGAACGTTCCCACTTCAATACCTTTTCTGTTGTAATCAGGCTTCTGTGCCTGAGCCTGGGAAAAGGAAAATCCCAAAATAAGGAGAAGAAGAAAAGTAATTATGCGATGTTTCATGTTGTGATACCCTATCTAAAGTTGATTTTACTTGTGATATTGAGTTAGAAATAACTGTTACTTATTACTTAGGAAAAATCCTGACTTTAAGGTAAGGTTGTTAAAGCATGTTACTCGTATTGAAAACCCCGAAATGTCTGTAAGGGAATACACCACAAACGAGTACTGAAAGCAATCGCAAGGAGCGGAATTTCGACATTAGGATTTAAAAAGCGGAGTCTGTTTTTTTGTTTTTTCGCATCTGAGCATAAGGAAAGCAGGACCCGTATCGGGCCCTGCTTTAGCAAAAGTTCAGAAGTGGATCGCATCCGCTCAGAAGCTGATGACAGCTTCCAGCATGAATCCGCTGAATTCGGCATCCTGCCGTGCACCGGAGGAGAAGCCGGTTTGCTGCGGCTGCCTGTTCCGCTGCGGATCCGGTACGATTACAGATCCTTCTCCTTAACCCATTGCATGGCTTGCTGCAACAGACGCGCCCCGTCCGGAATGTTCAGTTTTTCCCGGATCCTGGCTTTGTAGGTGTCTACCGTCTTGGATGATATATGTATGCGGCTGGCGATTTCCTTTGTCGGGCGTCCCTGTCCGATCATCCGGAATACCGCGAGCTCGCGGTCGCTCAGCAATTCATACGGAGACTTCTCTCTTGCATCACCGCTGCCGGTCAGGTTCAGCAATAGCCTGCTGCTGATCTTTTCGCTGAGATAGATTCCGCCGTTTGCAATTTTTCTGACGGCATCCGCCACCTGCTCCCCGGCGTCAATTTTCATGATATAGCCCTGGGCGCCCGCCCTTACGGCCCGTTCGGCAAACAGTTCCTCTTCATGGCGTGACACCACCAGGATGCGAAGAGCGTCATTGCGCATCCGCAACTGCCTGATCAGCTCCAGTCCGCTCATCCCGGGAAGCGAAATATCCACCACCGCCAGGTCCGGCCTGATCTTGTCCACCAGCGAGAGCGCCTCCTCGCCGGAAGAGGCCATCCCGGCCACCTCCATATCCATTTCCGCATTCAGGGTCATCTCCAACCCCTTCTGCATGAGCGGATGATCTTCCACGATGATAATCTTTATTGCCATATTGTGTCTCCGATACTGCTTTTGACTTACTGCATGCCACCTGTAGTCTTGTATTTTCCGGCCTGCATCACCCGGCTCAGTCTTCTCGTTGAAACCGGGTTTTCCGCATTCATGTCATTCCGGATCCATCCGGTACACTGCTTCGCTTCTCGGGAGGATGCAATTCAGCTCGGCACCGCCCTCCTCCCTGTTGCTGATATCGAGATTGGCCCCGATCAACTGGGCGCGGAACTGCATGATATCCATCCCGGATCCTTTCTTTTCATGCCAGTTTCCTGAAAAACCCTTGCCGTCGTCAATGACCCTGAGGCAGGCGTACTCCTCCGTGGCAAACAGCTTCAAGGCCACTTCACCGGCCAGGCCATGCTTGACCGCATTGCTGATCGCCTCCTGGGCGATGCGGAACAGATGCTCCACAACGGTCGTGTCATGGAACAGGGGCGGGTTTTCTTCCCTGAAGGTGCAGGTGATACCGAAAAGCCGCTCAGCATTGGCAGCCAGTCTCTCAAGAGAGGTCGCCAGTCCGCGCACTTCAAAATCCACCGGCAACAGTCCCCTGGAAAGGTTTTTCGCATATTCATCTGCCTCACGGATCAGCCGGGTGATCTCGTGGGCCTGTTCTGCCGCACCGGAGTTCTCTTTTTGGAGCTTTTTTTTGAGGCTTTGGCTCATAAGGCCAATGCCGGTGAGCATTTGCCCCAGCCCGTCGTGCAGGTCCTGACCGATCCGCCGGCGTTCGTGATCACTGATACTGAGCACCTCCTGCTCCAGTCGCCGCTGGTCGCTGATATCCCGGACGATACCCGTGTAGGATGGCCCATCCGCAGTACGAAACTCGCTCACGGCCAGATAAAGAGGAAACGTTTTGCCGTCCTTGCGCAGTCCGGTCATCTCCCTGCCGCTTCCGATAATCTTCTTCCTGCCTGTGGAAGTATAGTTACGGAGGTAGGTGTCATGCTCTCCGCGGTACGGTTCGGGCATGAGCATGCTGATATTTTCCCCCAGCACTTCTTTTTCCTCGTATCCGAAGATCTTGCGGGCGGCCTGGTTGAACAGGGTGATGCAGCCCCTGGCATCGATCGTGATAATACCGTCCACGGCCGTATCCAGAATGGCCATTGAGCGGGCTTCACTCTCCCTGAGTTCGCTTTCGTTTTCCTCTCTGGACAGGGCGCCCGCGAGCATGTCGGAAACGGTTTTTAGGAACTCATGCTCGTGTGTGTCGTATTTGCGCGGCTTGCGGTGATATACGGCGATGATCCCTTTTGGCTGCTGCTCCCCCGGAATCCGCACGCTCATACCCGAGCGGAATTCCCGGAAACACTCGCGGTCGGGTGGCAGATAGCCGTTGCCTTTTCCAAACTCTTCAATGAAAATCACGCCGTCTGTTTCCATGGTGTCCCGAAACTGGGCATTATCCAGCCAGCTGGTCGATTCCAGCTGGTTCATATCACAGAATCCGCAGGCGGAGAAAAGATGATAGGTCTCTTTTTCCCTGTGTTTCCGTTCCAGTACCAGACACCCCTCCAACTGCAATACCTCCGTTATCTTGCCGGATATCTGGCTGTATAGTTTCTCGATATCCTCCCCCTTCAGAAAAAACTCCGCCATGGCGGCAATCGCCTGCAACTGTCGCTTCAAAAAAGCAGCATCAGGCAGCTCCGCGGAATCATCCGCGGAATCAATTGATTGGTTTTGTGTCCGGCAGGTCATGTAATAATGACATAAAGGCCCGATCG
>SKYW01000272.1 GCA_007127695.1 Balneolales bacterium
TTGCGGTCTTGCCTCCCTTGCTGATGACCTGATGTCCGGTCACCGCTTTGGCAGCATTCATGAACACTACAAGGAACTGCTCGGTCTGCAGGTCCCGGAGCCGCGGTCCGAAATAGGACGAGACATCCTCGGGTGTTTTGAAGAAAAGCGGTTTCCCGTTGCCACTGCCGGACTGCAGCCTTCGGGACAGCTCAAAAGCCGCTTCGAGGGTTATCGCTTTTACATCGGCAATACCCTCGATAATGCGGAGCTCCCGCCAGTTTTTCCGCACGAGTTTGTGCAGCCCGCCGAAATGTTGCAGCATGGTGCGGCAGGTGTCAATGACGTTCATTTTCCGGCTGCCTGTCCGTACGAGTATCGCGAGCAGCTCTGCGTCGGTCAGGCTTTCGGTCCCGAAACGCATGAGCCGTTCCCGTGGCTGTTCGTCCTCTGAGAGGTCGCGGACCATGCGCCTTGGCCGTTCACCCCGGTTGAGGTCATAAATCTTTTGTGTGTCTGCTCTCACGATGATAAGAAAAAAAAGAAGTTTACGGGTTGTGGATGTCGATCCATACCTGACAGCATGTGATCCGCGTCCGGCATTCCAGCGATATCTCACCGGGTTTACTGTCCCGGAGGCGTCTCCTGCACTATAGAGCAGCAACCCCATCCACCCTTACAGAATATTTTTCTCCATTTTGTAGTGCGGACCGATCTTTTCTATAAGGAACTCTTCTGATACCGTTTTGTATCCCATTCGTATGTAGAAGGGAGCGGCGCCGGTCCGGGCGTTGCACCAGATCCGTACTCCGGCAATATCCGGTTGCGCGGATGCATGCGTCCTGAGGCGGCCCTCCGCAAAGAGCAGCAGGCCTTTTCCAACCCCTTTGTGCTGCCAGGCCTTATCCGTGGCCATTCCGCGCAGCTGCCAGGAGGGGGAAGCGCCGGTGTCTGTTTTGATGAGTGTAAGGCATCCGATCACCCGTTCACCGGCACGGGCTGCAAAGTGCATCGTATCCGGATCATGATCTTCGGGGAAACGGGCGGCTTCCCAAGGCTTGCCAGCCCGCAACTCACGGGCCCGCAGGTCGAGTATCTCTTCAACCGGGGTCTCGCGGAACCGGATCTCGTTCATTCCGCCTCCGTCAGGATCCGCCGCCCATCAGCGGTTCGTCGAGGGCGCGGATGCTGGCATTGGGCAGCCCCCCGGGGAAGTTGGTCTTGGAAAGCTCGATCGCCTTGATCACGATATCGAGGTGGCGCTCTTTCGAATTTTGATAAAAAGATTGTGCGGTCTCACCAAGTTTCGGCTTGCCGTGCAGTGGCTTATCACTAATGCACAGCAGGGTGGCGTTCGGAATCCGGTAGCGGAAGCCGTTGGTGGCCACGGTAGCTGACTCCATGTCAATGGCAATGCTGCGACTGATATGGATTTCCTGAACAACACGGCGTTTCATGAACTCCCAGTTGCGATTGTCGATGGTATAGACCGTGCCCATCCGGTAGGTCATCTTTTCCTCCTCAAGCACCGACTGGAGGTGGAAGTTGAGCATGTTGTTCGGGATGATGGGGACGTTTTTGGGCAGGCTCGCATCCAGCACGCCATCTGCCCGCATGTACCCGGAAGCCAGTACGAAATCACCGATTTCCTGGTGGTTGCGGAGACCGCCGCAGTGTCCCACCATGACCATGATATCCGGACGCAACACCGCGATGTGGTCGGTGATGGTCTTGGCGTTTGAGGGGCCGACCCCGATATTGATCAGCGTCAGGCCGAGGTTGTCCTTGACCTTGTGGTGGTAGGCAGGCATCTGGACGTTGCGTCCCGGCCGCACACAATCGGGATAGCGCTGCTTGAACACTTCCACATGCATATCATAGTTGGTGAACATGATATACCGCTGAAAATCGCGTGCATTCGTACCGGTGTAGTGTTGCAACCGGTTAAGTGACAGGTCGATGCGTTCGGCGCGGAAGAGGAACAGTTTTTTCTTGGTGAAGTCCCAGTGGTCTTCATCGATCGCATCCAGAAGTTTGGGATCATTGAGGGGTACGCATTCGCGGGATGGAGATATGGTGACTTCGGCACCGGCGCGGACCAGCTTGGCCAGTTCGCGTTTGAGGTACCATCGGTACACTTCGGGTTTGGCAAACTCTCCCTCGATCACGGGGTTGTGCTCTGACCAGGACCGTGTCACCGTCACTTTCGGATAGTATCCATCGCGGTAGATCTTGTCCATGAGATCACACGCCTCGTCGATCTGCTTTAGCAGGGTTTTCTGGTCGACGTCGGAGTTGCTTACGGTGAGTTTGGGCGAATGTGTCATAAGGTATTGTGTATTGTGCCTCGGGTGTCCCGGATATGCCGGGGCGTGGCGAAAGAAACCGCCATGTTCACCGGTCTGATCCAAATTCCCGTGAAACACAAGATAGGTTGTTTCTGCCTATGGATTCAAATGGGATGTTGGCGCAGAAACGGAGTCGGGAAAACGGCTTCTTCACGACACCCGGCCGGCTGGCATCCGCGCGGCCGCCCGGTTTTTTCCGCACGTTCCGTCAAAAAAAATCCGTTGTTGTGAACCGGATCACAGAAATCATGGTTTGGTTCTGTAAGGATTATGGACTTTCTTGGTCTAAAAGAAAAAACAACAAATTCGAAAACGAAGCCCTGGAGGAACGGGAATGATCAAGCCTGGTGATAAAATCGACACATCGTTTAAACTGGACATTGTGGATGGCAACGAGGAAAAAAGCGTCGCTTTTTCCGAGCTTTTGGACCGTCCGGTAATTGTTTCGGTATATATGAAAAACAACACCGGTGGATGTGACCGGCAGAATAAAAGCCTGGCTGAAAGGTCGGGAGAAATACTGGACAAAGGGTACAAAGTGGTTGCGATCAGCAAGGATTCCTGCAATTCTCATAAAAAGTACGCTGAGAAACTGGGAATTGGCTATATTCTTGCCTCTGATCCGGAGCATGAGTTTGCAAAAGCAA
>SKYW01000054.1 GCA_007127695.1 Balneolales bacterium
CCATGCAAAAAAGCGGATGAAAATACCGGCTGGAACAGAAATTGTGACAGAAGTATGGACAGACGTCTGGCCAGAACAGGGGAGCGGTTGCACAGCGCGGGCGCCTGACGGGCGCCTACTGCGTCTTTTGGACTGCGTGGCTGATGAGGATGTCGATCGGCACCACCTTGAGCGTCTCTTCATGCGTGGCTTCCAGGTCCACCAGCGGGGCACTGCCGGCCTGCCAGGCCTCCAGCCAGCGTCCGGCGCACAGGCACCAGCGGTCGCCTTCTTTCAGGCCGGGAAAATTCCACCGCGGACGGGGGGTGGACAAGTCATTCCCGTGCTCTTTGCTGAAAGCCAGGAATTTATCGGTCATCACGGCACACACGGTGTGCATCCCGAAATCCTGCTCGCCCGTATTGCAGCACCCATCGCGGAAAAAGCCCGTGACGGGTTCATTGCTGCAGGTTTTCAGGGGTTCTCCAAAAATGTTTGTTCCTTTGTACATGGCACTTCTTTTTTGAGATGTAACACCATTTTTGCCATATTAACTCCCGGAATAACAGAAAAATTTGAACGGATGGATGCGATCGGAGCTGTGGCGGCAATCGCCGCCAGCGGTTTCCATGCGGCGTAACGCGTGCACAAGACGACCAGTCATGCCCCGGCCGGAAGGTCGGTCAACTCAAAGTTTACAATATTCCGGCCGGATGCGCGATCGCTACCAGATCCTGACGCGGATATCATCCTCACGGTACATCGGATCACCGGGCTGCACGCCAAACGCCTCGTAAAACTCCGGCATGTTGGACAGTACGCCAAGCACCCGGTACTTGCCCGGTGAATGGGGTCCGGTCACCAGCTGGCGGCGAAGCGCCTCATCGCGGAACTGGATACGCCAGATCTGTCCCCAGCCCATGAAGAACCGCTGCTCACCCGTGAACCCGTCGATGACCGGCGATTCCTCGCCTTCCAGAGAGTTGCGCCACGCGCGAAGCGCCACGTTGACGCCGCCCAGGTCGGCAATATTCTCGCCCAGGGCGAGGGCGCCGTTGATATGCATGTCATCGATGGGATTGAAGGCACTGTACTGATCGATCATGATCTGGGCCCGGGCCTGGAACTGTGCCTCGTCCTCTTCAGTCCACCAGTCGCGCAAATTCCCTTCGCCGTCGGAACGCCGTCCCTGATCGTCGAACCCGTGCGAGATCTCGTGACCGATCACTCCGCCGATTCCACCGTAATTGACCGCATCGTCGGCTTCCACATTGAAAAACGGCGGCTGCAGAATGCCGGCAGGGAAGACGATCTCATTGAGCGCCACACTGTAGTAGGCATTGACGGTCTGCGGTGTCATGCCCCACTCTTCGCGGTCCACTTCCTGTCCGAGCCGCCCGATGTTGCGCTCGTATTCACACAGCGCGGACCGGCGCAGATTTCCGGCCATGTCGTCCGGGTGGATCTCCACGCACTCGTAGTCGCGCCACACTTCGGGATAACCGATCTTTGCGTTGAAATTGGCCAGCTTGGCAAGTGCCTCCTGCTTGGTCTCATCACTCATCCACTCCAGTTCACGGATGGACTGGTTGAAGGCGACCTTCAGGTTGGTGATCATATCGGTCATGCGGTCGGCGGCTTCCTGCGGATAGTGCCTTTCCACGTATTTTTTGCCGACCATGAAACCCAGGACGCTCTCCGTGGTGGATACGGCCCGGCGCTCGCGGCTGCGCTGCTCTTCCTGTCCGCTGAGCACGCGTCCGTAAAAGTCAAAATGGATATCGGCGAACGTGCTGCTCAGGCTGGGTGCCGTTCCGCGAAGCAGGTGAAACCGCAGGTAGGTTTTCCAGTCATCAAGTTCCACGTCCTGCCACATTTCAGAAAACGCCTCAAAGTAAGAAGGTTGACGGATCACGATCTCTTCGATCTCACCGAGTCCGGCCTGGTCGAGCATCAGCATCCAGTCGAAACCGGGGGCCATTTCTGTGAGCTCGGCGACCGTTTTCTTGTTGTACGTGGCCTGACGGTCACGGTTCTGGACGCGGGTCCAGTGCTCCCCGGCGATGGCCGTCTCAAGCGCAATGATCCGGTCGGCGGCATCCTCGCCGTCACCCCATTCGGCGGCATCCCACAGTCGTGTGATAAATGTACGGTAGGCGTCGAGGAGCTGCCGGCTGCGCTCATCATCCCGCAGATAGAAATCGCGGTCGGGCAGGCCGAGGCCGGATTGCGAAGCAGAGGTGATGTGCTGGTCGGACTGCATCAGGTCCACTCCGACAAAAACACTCACCGGTGAGCCGAAACGGTACCGCTGGTTGTATCCCCAGAAAGCCGGAAGTTCCTGCTTGCTGGCGATGTTGTCGATCCTTTCAAGGTTGGGCTGGATGGGCGCGATGCCCAGCTCTTCGATGGTCAGGGTGTCCATGAACGAACGGAACATGTCCCCGATTTTTTGTCCGTCGGATCCATGTTCGTGTGACTGCTCGGCCAGCTCCATGATGATCTCAAGTACGTGCTCCTGGGACTGCTCCCGAAGCTCGTCAAAACTGCCCCAGCGGGCACGGTCGGCCGGAATTTCGGTCTGCTCCAGCCAGGTGCCGTTCACAAACCGGTAGAAATTGTCCTGCGGCGGGACGGATACGTCCATGTTTTCAAGTTCAATGCCGGAGCCAAGCATTGGCGTTACTTCCGGGGTGGATGCGGCTTCGTCCTGATCGGCAGCGATGGGCTCCGCGGATTCCGGTGAACAGGAGCTGAAGGAAAGCAGCGTGATGATCGCCAGCGATAGCGCAAGCGGGTAAAAGGATGAGTTCTTGATCATGATTAGCGGGTTTGGTAAGCCGGCGCGACATGCCATGATTCGCAGCCGGGGAATTATGAAAAAAGGCGGGCGGTGCCACCGCACTCGCACAAAAATTTTAACTACGCAATAATCAACAACAAGGTTCAATCTCCCAAAAGGGAATAAGAGAATAAGAGAATAAGAGAATAGAGA
>SKYW01000147.1 GCA_007127695.1 Balneolales bacterium
GGACTTCAGGAAAGTACTCTTGGCGAACAAGTTAAGCAGGATTATATCGAAGAAATCGAGCTTATTGGCGACGAGTATGCCAACATGGATCCCGGGCAGTTCCAGAACGGTGAAGCAACCCCGGTCTTCTTTGGTTCGGCATTGAACAACTTCGGACTCGATCTGTTTCTGCACTATTTCTCGCAGCTCGCACCCACTCCGCAACCCTATGCTGATGTGACGGGACAGCTGCGCGAGCTGGACCGCGATTTTTCCGGATTCGTCTTCAAGCTCCAGGCCAACATGAATCCCGATCACCGTGACTGCACCGCATTTGTCCGCGTTACTTCCGGTGTATTCCAGCGTGGGATGGAAGTGCAGCTTGGCGGCAATGGCCGCAAACTCCGCATGACCACGCCGCACAGCCTCATGGGAGAGGAGCGGAAACTGCTGGATATCGCCTATCCGGGCGACATCGTCGCGCTTTTCAATCCGGGCGACTTCCGCATCGGCAGTACACTCCATGGCGCTGATCCGGTCAACTTCGATGTGATCCCGCTGTTCTCGCCGGAGCATTTCCGAAAGGCATCCTCGAAAGATCCTTTCAAGCGCAAACAGCTACGCGAAGGGCTCAGACAGCTTTCCGAAGAGGGTGTGGTCAACGTATTCGAGCTTCCGAACGGCGTCGGTAATGAACTGCTGCTCGGGACCGTCGGCGCCCTTCAGTTCGACGTGGTGGAACACCGTATGAAGACCGAATACAAGGCCGACATTACACTGGCACCGACCTCATACATCGCCGCCCGATGGCTTCCCGATGATGAAAAGATCATCGCCAAACTCAAAGCCTCCTACTCCACCAATGTGACTTTCGACATCGAGGGACACCCGATCGTGCTTTTCGAAAGTCTCTATGCCCTCAACAGTGCCATAGAAGCGGTAGGCGAGGAAAACCTGCTCCAATTCAAGAAGTAAGATCCGCATTCCGCATTGTCCGGTTACCTTTTTTTAGGCAGCAGGGTGCCATATTGTCGCAAAAGGTACCTGTTTGCCGCACAGGTGTAAGAAAGTCCGGGCTTTCTTGTCATATAAACGGAAAGACCGGGATCAGCTGGCTGGATGAGATGCAGTACCATCCCTGTGCCCGGTTGGATTCCACAAATGAGGCGTAATCATATCGGAATACGGACGAAGGAGCGGTACAATGTTGCAGCGGAACTGGTTTTTCTGGATGGAGGCCCTGCAGATCACGGCTGCCGAGCGAAGAGTGGTGCTTGGGTTGATGACCGTGTTGCTGGTCATAACGGCTTTCCGGATATTTTATCCGGGTCGCACCATCTATGATGAAAGTTATTACGAACCGGTGATTGCCGAATTCATCCGTCTTTCAGGCATCAAAGAGGAAGACCGGCGTCTGCTGCTGGCCCGGTATTATCCGCCGGTTGAAAAGAAGTCGGGGGCTGCTCTGTCACTGACACGACAGTTGCGCAATGAGCCGCCGAATGCAGCTCTATTTTCTCTAAAACGGCCGGGAGAGCAGTTGAAAGAAACGATACCGGATACCGAACAGGAACGGGACAGGCCGCGGCAGTCAACAGAAGCAGGGAGCGAAGAAGCCCTCAGGGTGAATGTCCAGGAGGCCGGACTGGAGGAACTGGTCCGTCTTCCGGGCATCGGTCCCGTCACAGCCGGACGTATCATTGAATACCGCGAAAATAACGGCCCGTTCCATAAACCAGAGGATTTGTTGAACGTATCGGGCATCGGGCCGGTTACATTGGAAAGAATCCGTGAGTTCATTATTGTGGAACCGGAACCTGATCCCGGACCGAAACAGGTATCTGAACCGGAACAGGACCGGGTACTTCCCTGACCCGTTCTACGTTAGGTAATCGGAAGGACTAATAGATGCTGCAGAACGTGCCGGCAGGTTTTGGCGATACGTTCCCGGCATCAGCCTCGCAACGTATCTCCGGATCTGTAGTTCCCGGCTTCCAGACACGACACTTGTACACTGATAATTGAACCGAATGAGTATTTCCATACTGTGGGTGGATGATGAGATCGATCAGCTGAAGCCTCACATCATTTTTCTGGAGAAAAAAGGATATCACGTCACTCCCGTCACCAATGGGGAGGATGCCCTGTCCCTGGTGGGGAAACAGAAATTTGACATCATTTTCCTCGACGAGCAGATGCCCGGCATGGACGGGCTGGCCACACTTACGGAGCTGAAGAACATGCAACCGGGGATACCCGTCATCATGATCACGAAAAGTGAAGAAGAGGAGATTATGGAGGATGCCATTGGAGGCAAGATATCCGACTATCTCATCAAGCCGGTGAACCCCAATCAGATTCTGCTTACCGTGAAACGCATACTGGACCGGCACCGCATCCGCGACGAAAAATCGGCCCAGTCGTACTTGCGCAGTTTCAGTGAGATTACCACCATGATCAACGAGCAGCCGGAGTGGGACGACTGGATCCGCATTTACCGCAAGCTCACCAACTGGCAGATGGAGCTGGAGCGATCGGAGGAGGGGTTGCAGCAGGTTCTGCAGGATCAGATCCAGACCGCGAATGCCGAATTCGGAAAATTCATCCAGAGCGAGTACTATGACTGGCTACGTGCCAGCCGGGAAGACCGGCCGATGCTCTCGCCCGATTTGATAAGCGAGGTGGTGCTGCCAACCATGGAAGAGGGCAAGAGTACCATGCTGTTCCTGATCGACTGCCTGCGCTACGACCAGTGGCTGGTATTCGAACAGATGCTGGCCCCGTACTACAATATCGACACCGACTTCTACTACTCCATCCTGCCAACGGCCACCCCGTATTCGCGCAACGCCATATTTGCCGGCCTCTATCCGTCACAGATCGAGCGGCACTATCCGAATCTCTGGACGCAAAGCGATGAAAACGAGACATCGCTGAACCAGTTCGAAGCAGAACTGCTCACCGCCCAGTTTGAGCGAA
>SKYW01000005.1 GCA_007127695.1 Balneolales bacterium
GGAACCGCCACCTGAACCGGGAGCTGCGGTATGAATGAGTGGCTTCTGATTGTGTTAGTGATTCTGTTGAGTGGCTTTTTCGCAGGATCGGAAATCGGCTATGTTTCTGCAAACCGGCTCAAGCTTGAAATCCGGGCCAGAAAAAAAACCATGCGCTCCCGGGCCCTTTCCCACTTCCTGAAAGACCCCGAGGCATTCCTGTCGACCACACTCATCGGCAACAATGTGGTCAATGTCCTGTATGCCACCCTTATGGCGCTGTTCCTGTTGCAGCCCGTATCCAGCCTTTACTTTTCCCTTTTTGATGTCTACCCGTCTGATTTCGTGGTGCTGCTTATCCAGACCGTGATCGCTTCGCTCATCATCATGATATTTGGTGAAGTGATCCCGAAAGTGGTGTTCCGGATCAACTCGGAAGGCCTGCTTTTCAACCTGGCTGCCTTATATCGCGGACTCAATTTGCTGTTTCTTCCATTCATCTACGTCGCAAACGGTATTGCGGGACGCCTTATCCGCTTGATTATCCCCGAATCGGAATCATCCGTACAGGTCTACCGCAGGCAGGATATTGAAATGCTGCTTCGCGAGATCGGTGACAGCGAGGAGTCGGATATCGACCGGGACGATTCGGAATTGCTCACCAATGTGCTCCAGCTTTCCAACAAGCGGGTGCGTGATTCCATGATACCGCGCACAGAGATTGTAGCCGTGGAAAAAAAAGCCGGCCTGCAGGAGGCGCTGCAGAAATTCGTATCCTCCGGCTTCTCGAAAATACCGGTGTACGACCAGTCCATTGACAATGTGATCGGGGTCGTATTTGCCTACGATCTGTTCAAGAAACCCAAAAAACTCGGTGAGATCATACGTCCCGTCAAGCACATCCCGTCCAGCCAGAAATCCAAGGACCTGCTCTCCGAATTCCAGAAACTCAATATTTCGCTGGCTATTGTGATCGATGAATACGGCGGCACGGCCGGACTTGTTACCACCGAGGATTTGCTGGAAGAGGTTGTCGGGGACATCCAAGATGAGTACGATATGGAAGACATGGTCATGAAGAAACTGTCCCACAACACGTTCATCCTGAGTGGGGATGTGCCCCTTCAGGAGCTCGCGGAGCGGTTCCCGTCCACCAAAATGCCGGAACGGAACCAGTATTACGAAACCGTGGCCGGGTATATCATCCACGAGATAGGCCGTATTCCCAAGGTCAACGAAGAGATCCTGATCGAAAACCACAAGTTCATCATCAGCAAGGCGCGGCAGTCGCGCATCGAGACCGTCAAGATGATCGTTCTCTGACTGGCATCGGCGGTTTCAACCTGTCCGCGACACAAATAGCTGTGGGAGATGCTTTTTCCGGTCGCGGAAAGTCGGTCCGTGAATTCAAGCATTATGAAAAAGTGCAAATCCGTTGCGTGAAGATGCAACTCAGCTGATACGGGTCTTTCGATCAACCCACTCGATTTCAAACGGTATCTTTGCATCAAAGCGGTCGCCGCTGCGCACCCATTTTCCATTCTGGTGGATGCGCGTGTAGCCTTTTTTCAGCGGGGCGTTGGGATCGGATGCCAGGAGCCGGTAATGCAGCTCGCCGAGTTGTGATTTCTGCTGGATCAGGTACCGGTTCGTGAGGGCGGAAATGGCGTCTGTCAGGTGGCGGTTTTGATCCCGGATGCGCATGATGCGCTGCTGCAGGATTCCGGCCATCTGTTTTTTCTGCCAGGCCAGCATCTCCGCCTGCCGGGCTATGCGCTGTTTGACCTTGTGAAGAGCGTAATTGTCCAGAAAACGGGATACGGTGTCCTTGTGACGCTGAAGCTGGTCCGTCACACGGCGCTCGATCGTGTACTGAAGGTCGCCGACCCGCATCAGCAGGTCGTTGCGGTCGGGCACGGCCACCACAATGGCCTGTGTGGGTGTGGCCGCCCGTACATCCGCTGCGAAATCGGATATGCTGAAATCGGTTTCATGTCCGACAGCGCTGATTACCGGTATGCGGCACTCCGCAATCGCGCGCGCCACAATCTCCTCGTTGAAAGCCCACAGGTCCTCCAGCGAGCCTCCGCCGCGACCGACAATAAGCAGATCGGCCTCGCCGGAATCGGAAAAATGGCGGATACCACGCACAATCTCCGGAGCGGCCTGGGCACCCTGAACGGCAGCATGGTACAACTGTACTTCACAAAGCGGATACCTTTTTTCAAGCGTATTGCGCATATCCTGAAATGCGGCGCCGGTGGCGGAGGTGACGATGCCGATCACCCGGGGGTAAGCGGGCAGCGGCCGCTTACGATCCTCGTCAAACAGGCCCTCGGCCTGCAGTTTGCGTTTGAGCTCTTCAAAGGCCTGCTGCAAGGCACCCAGTCCGGTCGCACGAATGGACCGCGCAATGAGTTGATAACGTCCATGCGGCGGATACACCTGCACCGAACCGCTCACAACGACCTCATCGCCATGCCCGGGCACGCTATCGAGCTGCTGGCGCAGAGAGCTCCACATCACACAGGAGAGCTGTGCTCCGGAATCCTTCAGGGTAAAGTAGAGGTGGCCGTTGCGGCTGGTCTGCGGCTGGCTCACCTCCCCCCGGACACTGACCCATTCAAACTCGCTTTCCAGCAACAGTTTGATCTCCCCGGTCAGGGTGCTGACCGTAAATACCTGGCCGGTTTCATCCACAAATTGTTGCATAGACGACATCAGAATTCATTTCGGCATATCTGTTCCATGCGGCAATATAGGTATTTCAGGTTATCAGGGCAGGTAAAAAGCGGAATATCCGGCAAAACAATTCCGGCTCACGGAAACAATGGATCCGTCTATCTTTGAATGAGTTTTTCGCAAATTGAAACACGCGGATTGCCTATATTCCCAATCGGAAAACCATTGTACGTTGCGATGCCTGGCCGGCATCGGAACCTGGAACCTGGAACCTGGAACCTGGAACCTGGAAC
>SKYW01000119.1 GCA_007127695.1 Balneolales bacterium
CGGCGCCACCGAACCGTGGCACTGTCATGGAAACGATGCGCGAGCTGGAATTCGGCTTCACTCTGATGCCGCAGACCAACCTGGTGCGCTCATTCTCCTTTGAAAACGACCGGCGCGGCGGGGTGTTGATCACTACTGCCGGAAACAACCTGCTCTACCTTCCCCCGGGAGGATCTGCGGCAGTGCGTGTTGGCAATACCGGACTGCCGGCGCAGCTTCGCGGCATCCGGCATGCCGGCGGATCACGGTACTGGGTGGGTAGCGTCTTCGGCCTGTACCTGGTGACATGGGATCCGGACAGCCGGAGCGTGCTTTCCAGCAGGTTCATTCGCGCAACGTTCGGAACGACCGTCGACAACATGGCCGTTGCCCCGGACGGCACCGTACTGGCCGGCACCGATGGCTACGGCACCATCCGCATCCACCCGGAGACATTCGAAAAAATCGGGCAGCGCTCGTTTTTCTCCAATTACATCAAGCACATCTATTTTGATCGGTCCGGCAACCAGTGGACCGCAACGGATCACGGCATCGCTTTCATCCCCAATGTACCGTTTGGCAATATAGGTCCGGATGAGGGCCTGCCGCGCCGCTATGTCACCGGTGTGGTGCGGGACCGGGCGGACCATCTCTGGATTGCCACCCACGAAGGGTTCTTCCACCGGGCTCCGGGGGAGTCGCTGCTCACAAAACCGGATTACATGGACGGTGAGCTGATCCACAGCATCCGTTACAGCGAGGACAGCGGCAGGATTTACGCATTCGCTGACGCCGGAATCCATGTGCTGGATGTGCTGACCGGTGAGGGAGAACTCCTCCGGCAGCTGGACAACAACAGTGATATCACCGCCAGCGTGATCGTCGGCGACCGGGACTTCTGGATGGTCACAAATACCGGAAAGCTGCTTTTTTTGGATGATCAGGCCGGATCAATGAGGACGATGGG
The DNA here is from genome assembly GCA_007127695.1 of Balneolales bacterium. Classification (GTDB taxonomy): domain Bacteria; phylum Bacteroidota; class Rhodothermia; order Balneolales; family Natronogracilivirgulaceae; genus SKNL01. Next base: position 947 of record SKYW01000119.1, read on the forward strand.
TTCCACCCGGGGCATCACCCAGCCCGTATCAAGCGTTACGCGCACCCCTGACGGGCTCATCTGGATATCGGGTGCGTCCGGATTCCTGGCCTGGTACCACACCGACAGGAATCGCTTCATACCCGTTTCGTGGGGTGAGTTCGGGCAGCGGCCTCCCGAAAACAGCGTTTTTTCCTATATCCATCCCGGCGATGATACGTACTTGTGGATCGGTTCCACGGACGGGCTCTACCGTTTTGATCCGTTTGCCGCCATGCCCTATTTCGGCAAGGTCACGGATCTGGACGACGGAAATGTCCGCTGGATCCGCCAGACCGGTGATGACCTCTGGGTCGGGTCCAATCGCCATCTCTACTCTATCAGACATCCCGGCACCGGGGACCTCGAGATCCGGCGTTTTTCAACGGTGAGCGGACTCGTATCCACCAACTTCGGCCATGGCGCTGCATTCGTGGATCACAGCGGGTATGTGTGGATGGGGACCAACGTGGGCGCCGCCTATTACAACAATACCGGGTTCGAAACACAAACTTCGCCGGTCCGGCTCCGCTACTGGAGCGTCGGGGACACGGTGTTCACAGCGACGGAAGAGCAGCGGCTGGACAGTGAAACCGACTACATGACCTTTGCGTTCACCACCCTGGATTTTCCGTCCGGCGAAATCGTTTACCAGAGCCGCATTGCCGGCCGCGGGGGCGCATGGTCGGATCCCGCCACCAACCCCGTTTTCACACCGTTTTTCCAGGGCTCGGGCCGTTACACGTTCGAGGTGCGGGCATCGCGCAGTTCCAGCAACTGGACCGAACCGCTTTCCATCAGTTTTGTGATCCAGCGGCCCTGGTGGATCGGCAACGTGATGCTCGGCGTCTATTTTCTTGTCGTAGTAGCGATCATCTTCGGGCTGATCCGGTGGAATTCGATGCTGCTGCGCAAGAGAAACAAGGAGCTGGCGGACGGAGTCCGGGAGCAGACAAACCACCTGAAGCAGATTGTCCGGGAGCTGGAAAACGAAATCAAGCAGCGTGAGGAGGTGGAGCAGGAGCTTCGGGACACCAACTTCACCAATGAGCGGATGATCAAGGTCGTTTCACATGACCTCCGGTCGCCTTTCCAGGGCATTTTGGGATTTGCATCCATGCTGCAGGAAGAGTACGAGGAGCTGGACGAGGACGAGCGGCGTGAGATGCTTGCCCAGATCATCAACTCATCCAACCTGGCGGTTTCTCTGCTGAACCAGCTGCTGGACTGGATATCGCTCCAAACCGGCAAGATGCCATTTTCGCCCACTCCGCAAAACCTCGCTGAAAATGTGAAGGAGGTCTCGGACCTGCTGAAAAGCCTGGCGGACAGCAAGGACATCCGGCTGGAGACGCGGGTTCCGGATGATATCACGGTGAATGCCGACCGCAACATGCTGCAGTCCATTTTGAGAAACCTGGTGGGCAATGCGATCAAATTCACCAGCCGTGACGGCAAGATCATCATCGAGGCGCAGCAGCAAAACAGTCATACAGAGATCAGCATTACCGACAATGGGGTGGGAATGGATCAGGAGACGCTCGAAAAAATCCTTGCGAAGGAGAAGACGATCACGACCAAGGGGACCGGCAAGGAATCGGGATCCGGCCTGGGCCTGGTGATGACCAAGGAGATGATCGACCGGCATGGCGGGGAGCTGACCGGCAAGAGCAAAATCAAGAGAGGCACGACATTCACCTTCACCCTGCCGCACAATGATGTTTCAGGCAGCTGAGATGCGCGCTGGAATTCCGGCAATAGAAATTCACGTCGCACTGCAATGCAATAATCGAAAGTACGCTGGCGCACAAAAAAAAAGCCAACCCAATGTATGCTAATGAGTTGACTTTTTGAAGTGTCGGGATGACAGGATTTGAACCTGCGACCTCCTCGTCCCGAACGAGGCGCGCTACCGGGCTGCGCTACATCCCGTAATGCCGGTGGACATCAATAGTACGGAACACCGGCGAGAAAATAA
>SKYW01000307.1 GCA_007127695.1 Balneolales bacterium
CGACAGCCCATGCTTCTCACGGGCTGTGCGGACGATCTCTGTGGTTTTGATTACCGAAATGCGAAAATGGCCGTTTTTGCCAATAGCTCGCAACAGGCGGTCACGCCTTAGAAACTCCGATTTTTTCATAAATTATGAATCCGCCTGCACCCCAGGCTGCTACCGGCGGCCCACCAGCTCACCCATCCTTCCGGTAAAGTGACTTCGGGAAGCATAAATCGACTTGATCCGGCCAATCTGCTTCAGTCTCATCTCGGCAATGTTGTTGGATGCGGTGTAAGTTGGCACGTTGTGCGTTTCGGCATACTCCAGGATACGGCTTACGGTGTCATAGATCCTGGCGGCCTGCTCATGTGCATATTCGCGGTTATATCCTTCAAGTTCATTGGAAACATTGATGACACCGCCGGCATTGATAACATAATCCGGGGTGTAAAGAATTCCGCGTTCAATGAGCATGGGACCATGAACCGACTCGTCATCCAGCTGGTTGTTGGCGCTGCCGGCCACAGCGGCGCACTTCAGGCGCGGTATGGTATCGCTGTTCAGAATGCCGCCCAGGGCATTCGGACTGAAAATATCCACATCCACATCGTAGATGGAATCGGGGTCCACGGCGATAGCTCCGGTGTCGCGCACGAGACGGTCCAGTTTCTCTTCGTCAATGTCCGTGGCATACAATTTGGCCCCCTCCTTGTGGAGATAACGGGCCAGATGTGAACTGACGTTACCAGCTCCCTGAATGCTGATTCTGCGGTTTTTGAGCGAATCAGTACCGAAGACCTTTTTGGCCGTCGCCTTCATCCCCATATAAACACCCATTGCCGTAACGGGAGAGGGGTCGCCACTGCCGCCCAAAGACACGGAAATACCCGTGACATATTTGGTCTCCATGCGGATCCACTCCATATCCTGCAGTGACATGCCGACATCTTCCGCGGTGATGTACCGGCCGGCCAGGCCTTCCACATAGCGGCCGAATGCGCGGAAAATAGCTTCTTTTTTGTCCTTTTTGGGATTACCAATGATTACGGCCTTGCCGCCGCCCAGGTTAAGTCCGGCCAGTGCCGACTTGTATGTCATCCCGCGGGAAAGGCGAAGCACGTCCTTGAGTGCGGCCTGCTCGGACTCATAGGGCCACATGCGGACCCCTCCGAGTGACGGTCCCAGAATCGTATTGTGAATGGCAATAATAGCTTTGAGTCCGGAAGAGGGATCGGAACAAACGATGATCTGTTCGTGTTCGTTTTCCTCCATGCTTTCAAAAATGGAAAGTCCGGTTTTTAACTCTTTATCTGCTAACGTTGGTGACATAGTGTTGAAATGATTTAGAGTGATATGGTTAATGACCCGAACCAAGGGCCGTTCCTTTGACAAATTTTCAATTTCGATACCGTCCGATCGTATGCCGCAACCGGTGCGGCTGTCTCCCTGCGGAAGGTCACTCTGACCGTCGGTTTCAAATTACATATAAAAGCGCTTCCAGTCGAATAAAATCTTACTTTTTTGGGCCGATGGTATAGGAGATATATTCACACGGGATGGATCCGTTCAATACGTTGAAAACTTTACCCGGTTTCATCGGCATGGTTTTTTTGAATTCCCGGTCCGGTGTGATGAAATAGGCCTTGTAGCCCACCGCTTTATACTTCAGCACCCTGCCGAGTTCCTCGTACATTTTTCTAAGTTCCCTGCGCTCGCCGATATGTTCGCCATAGGGCGGATTGGTTATGATCACTCCTTTATCTTCCGGAATCCAGACCTTGTCAAAAGGCTTGTTGAACAGCGTGATATTTCGGCTGAGACGGGCTTTCTTGATATTATCCCGGGCAACCTGAACCATTTTCGGATCACTGTCGCTGCCATAGATCCAGTTCACGTCCCGGCGCTCCTCACGCTCCGCCTCCCGAATGAGCCGCTGCCAGAGTGTTTCGCGGAAATGGGGCCAGCGTTTGATGCCAAATGCATCGTTGAGAAGGGCCGGCGCCCTTTTTTTGGCGATCATGGCCGCTTCAATGATGATGGTGCCGGATCCGCACATCGGATCCACAAAAGGCGTTTCCGGATCCCAAAGGCTGAGGGATATGAGACCGGCCGCCAGCACCTCGTTTATGGCCGCCTTGCCCGTCCGCTGCCGGTACCCGCGCTGGTTCATGGACCTGCCGGAGGCATCCAGCGCAATATGGGACGCTCCGTCTCTGGATATGTGCAGGTTGATGCGGACATCCGGATCCTTCGGGCTGACACTGGGACGCACCTCGTACAGCTCGCGAAACCGGTCCACTATCGCATCCTTGGTCTTCTGGGCCAGGAAAACCGTGTGGTTCATCTCCTGATGAAAAGAGACCACATCCACGGCGAGGGTGTGTTTCACCGACAGATAATCTTCCCAGGCCAGGGTCTTCACCCAGTCGTAAAGTTCCTTTTCGTTGCTGACGGTATGCTCGGCCAGCCGCACCAGCACACGGATCGCCATGCGGGAGTGAATCAGGACTTTGTAGAATGTCTCCTGATCTGCCACGCATGCCACGCCCCGCCTGCCAATATAGACATCATCCGCGCCCAGCTGTTTCAATTCCTCAGCCAGCACCTCCTCAAGCCCCATGAGAGTTTTTACAAAAAGCGGAATAACCGATGATGAAAGCAGCGACATGAAAAAACCTGTTCAAATAGTAACCGAATCAGCACTTCAATATACACTTTTTTGGAGACCGGCAGTACGGCGAGTTGCAGTCAGGGCGGACAGATTATTTTGGTACCAATCCTTGTCCGGCATACCATGGCAGTATTCTTTTTCGTAGATTGTTTAAGGGATCACACCCACCGCTGGTTTGATGGCCTGACCGCCATAAGCCTCTTCATGATAAAAAAAACAAGATACGTACCATTATGTCTTTCCGATGGAACTTTATCCATCCGGATCATGAGGAGACTATA
>SKYW01000179.1 GCA_007127695.1 Balneolales bacterium
CCGGTTTGTCAAAAAGATTTTGCGATTTGCAATTTTTTACATGGAACTCATTGCTGCTGATCTCCATTATGAGTATTGTAAAATAAACGGAACCCAATGGTTTTACTATGCGCGCCTGCCCACTAAAACACGCTGCGACCAATAATGCAGGCACCCGTCGATTTCCCGTTTGGGGAATGACAAAGCCGGTGCTTATGCTCTTTGCACTCTTCGTTTTGATGGCACCGTCGGTCCAGGCTGACGGTAACCGCGTTGCTGTCTCTTTAATACCCGGAGCTCCGGGTATGGCGGAGGCGGCAGGGAATGGCGGCATGTTCTGGCTCGGCGTGGATATGCAGATCAAGGAGGGGTGGCATATTTACTGGCGGAATCCCGGCGATTCAGGACTGCCAACCACCATCCGCTGGAACCCTCATCCCCGCCTGAGTCCCGGTGAGATCCACTGGCCGCGACCTTCGCGCTTTGATGAAGACGGGATCACGACGTACGGGTATTCGGACAGGGTCACGCTTCTCGTTCCCGTATCACTGACACAAGGCGGGCCGCAGCCGGATTACGGCACATCCGGGGAAGCGCCCGGGGGCACAAACGGAGGCACATCCGGGAATCCACCGGATTCCGGTGTTGATGGTTACAAGGAGGATGGATCCCGTGCAAGCGGTGCGGTTTCGGAAAAACCCCTGTCGGCGGATCTGAACTGGCTGGTTTGCAAGGAAATCTGCCTTCCTGAATCGGCAACCGTATCCATGTCCGTTGGAGAAGGGGGGAAATTTGAAGGGTTCTCGGTCAGCGGCGCGGATCGCATCACCCAATCCATGAATTTGGTCCCCGGTGTCGCGGAAGAATGGCGGGGACACGCTGTCCTGGCTGCCGGGCGATTTGAGATCACGCTCACGCCCCATACCGGCAATGCCGTGTTTCCGGATGAGCACGATATCTATTTTTATCCCGACCGCCAGGGACTGATCGAACACACGGCACCCCAGGAAGTGTCCCGCGACGGGGACGAGCTTACGATCGTGGTTCCGGTATCACGGTACCTGAGATCCGCGCCCGGCGAAATCAGTGGCGTCCTTTCTGCCAAAGAGAGCTGGGGCCGCGACCGCAACATGCCGGCCATAGAGATGGTCTTTCCGGTCACCGTACGGGACGGCGAAAACTGAATAAACGCTGAAATGAATGCTGAAAAAGACATAACAGCCGGAGCCAATCCATCACAACAATCTGCATTTCAACAGCATGTGATCTTTACCAAACCATCACGTTAAAAGGAGAAACCATCATGAAAAATCGCATCACAATCATCGCAGTAGTGTTGTTCTGTGCATTCTTTGCCGGCTTTGCAATGGCAGAAGACCGCAAGGGACCGGAAATCGGTAAAAAAGCGCCGGATTTCACCCTGCCGGATGCTGCCGGGGTGGAACATACGCTTTCGGATTACGAGGGGAAATACGTGGTACTTGAGTGGCTGAACCATGACTGTCCGTTCGTTGTAAAGCATTATGCCACGGGAAACATGCAGATGCTGCAGGAAAAGTATCGCGACCAGGATGTTGTCTGGCTCTCCATCATTTCCTCTGCCCCTGGGAAGCAGGGCCATCTGGAACCGGATGAGGCAAAAAAAATCACACGTGACAAGCAAGCGAAGCCAGCTGCCGTTCTTCTTGATCCGGAGGGAACCGTTGGCCGTGCATACGATGCCCGGGTGACCCCGCACATGTACATCATTGATCCCGATGGCATGCTGAGATACATGGGTGCCATTGACGATCGTCCAACCGCCAACCACGCCGACGTTGAAGGGGCAAGAAATTTCGTAAGCGAGGCGCTGGACCTGCTGCTGGAAGGGCGGGATGTTGAAGTCAGCTCGCATCAACCCTACGGCTGTACGGTGAAATACTGATTCGCTCCGGTGACGATCAGATAAAGGGGACAGCGACGCGAGGCAAGCCAACCGGGTGTGCCTCGCGCGTCCCGCATCCACACAATCTTCCCTCATTTCCAACATTCCTGTGAAATACTACCGGGGCGCCCCCTTTGGGAAATGCATTGGGCGGCAAGTCCAACAGGGTCAGCCCCCAATTTGTGCGTTTTAACAATAATTGTTGCAACAAATATTTTTCTCCCGTATCATTAATGGTCACCTGAAGTGCCACACCGCTCACACAAATTTCCATGATAGAGGAAAAAGAGGTAGTAACAACCCGTTACCGGAACGATCGGCACAAAGCCGTCGCCAATTTTCTTTTTACCTACAGTAATGTTGGTTCGCGTCTGCAGAAGATGCTCAGCGAGCACAAGCTTACACTGCAGCAGTTCAACATTCTCCGCATCCTTCAGCGGCAGTACCCGCAACCTTCCTGCAATTGCACCATACGCAAGCAGATGCTGGATGCGCGATCGGATATCACACGAATCGTGGATCGTCTTGTAAAAGACGAGCTGGCGGTCCGCAAGAACTGCAGTGATGACCGGCGCAAGGTGAACATAACTATTACGCAAAAAGGGCTGGATTTACTGGCTCGGATGGATCATCTGAACGACAAGATGGATGGCATCATGGACTGTCTGACGGACGGTGAGGTCGCTGAATTGAACCGGCTGCTTGACAAAATCCGAAATCACACCTGACCATATCCACGCACAGCGCCAAAACGAATCCGAAGAGAACATGACGGACAAACTTACAGCCGAAGAGTTGAAGAAGCAGGAGGATTTCAATGCGGAGATCATTCCGCATCTGGACGCCACCTACAATTACGCCCTCCGTCTGACCACTGATCCAAACGATGCGGAGGATCTGCTGCAGGACAGCATCGTCAAGGCCTTCCGGTTTTTCAACAGCTATCAGAAAGGGACAAACGCCCGCGCCTGGCTTTATCGCATCGTCAAAAACTCCTATATCAACAACTACAGAAAGGCCGCCCGTCAACCGC
>SKYW01000142.1 GCA_007127695.1 Balneolales bacterium
CGCTTCAGCCGGAAAGCCGCTTCAGCCGAATAGGCTGCTGATCGACCCGCCGTCGTGGCTGATGCTCTGGCCGGTTACAAATCCTGATTGAACGGAAAGCAGCCATGCCGCCAGACCGGCCAGCTCTTCGGCCTTGCCAAACCGGCCCACAGGCACCGCTTCTTCCATATTTTTTCTGGTCTCGTCCAGGGGCAACCCGCTTTTTTCGGCATTGTAGGCAATGACTCGTTCAATGGCCGGTGTGTTGTGTGCACCCGGTGCCAGGATATTGACCGTGATGCCCTCGCGGGCCACATCGCGCGAGAGCGACTTGACGAAACCGGCCACGGCAGCCCGCATGGCATTGCTCAGTGCCAATACTGGCATAGGCTGTTTTATAGACTGGCTTTCTACAAAAAGAATGCGGCCGTATCCAGTCTCCTGGAATCGTGGCAGCAGTCGAAGCACCAGATCTGTTTTCCAGCGGAACACGGAGGCATAGGCCTCATCCCAGTCTGACATGGAGGTTTCGACCGCTGTTTTGACAGGCGGACCACCGGCATTCAGGACCAAACCGTGCAACGGCTTGTCCGAGGTGACTTCCACCAGCCGGTCCAGCGTCTCCGTTTTACCAAGATCGCCCTGTATGGGAGTAAAGCGGTCGGGCCATTGGTGGTGTATTTTTGCCAGGGGGTCCTGTCTTCTTGCGACGCCGGTGACGGTGGCACCTTCCCTGCAAAGAACTTCCGTGATCGCTTTTCCAAAACCGGAACTGCAGCCTGTTACTATGAAGTGGTGTTGATAGATGCTAAGATCCATTTGAAAACTGATTAGAGGTTATCAAAAACGGCGTCACTTTGAATAGGGTAACACCAGACAACAGTGATCCATTCGATCAAGCCAGGTTTCCATCCCAACTCCTTTATCCCATCTCCTTCATCCCATCTCCTTCATCCTGTCCCATTTATCCCATCTCCTTCATTCCATCTCCTTCATTCTGTCTCCTTCATCCCATCTCCTTCATTCTGTCCCATTTACCCTAACTCCTTCATCCCATCTCCGATTCTCCAGCCCGGTCTATGGGTTCATCCATGGCCTGGAAAGTGGACAGGCGGTATTGCCAGAGCACCAGCGCGGGCATGGCCATGAAAAGGATGCGCGGCGTGGTATCCGGTGACAGCAGGTAAACCAGGAAAAATAGAAGCAGGAACCAAAGGGAAATGGTTCTGGTCACGCGATTCCATCCCGCCACAAATATCCGGTATGCAAAAAATGGCAATGCCAGGGTGAAGCTGAGCCAGAAAGCGAGAAGCAGGGACAGCGACCGTCCATCAAACTGCTCCACGGTACCGGCAAGCCAGGCTTCGGGACGATAAACCAGATGCGTTTCCGGAATTTGCGTAAACAACGGAACAGCCAGATAGACAGCGGCGGCCAGTCCGAATGCCGAATAACCCTGCGCCCAGACCGACTGGCGCAGATAATCGGCAAGCGGCATGAGCAGGAGAGAAAGGAACAGCCATTCAGACACAAAAACCCCTGTCAGCACGGCCGGGATCAGCAACAGCAGCTTTTGCCGCAAAACGCCCATCAGGATCAGTCCAAAGATGCAGAACATCAGCGCATCCGGCACCGGGAAAAAAACTCCCTGCCAGAAAGCGGGAAGCGGGAGCAGCAGAAAGGTGGGAAGGGCTACCTCCAGCGCATTGCTGCCTTTCTCTTTCATGGACAGGTAATACATCCATCCGAAACCCAGCAGCAGGTAGACAAAGTTCAGCGAGCCGGTAAGCAGTCCGATGCTTTCATCACCGGTGAGCCCGAATGTCACGGCGATCAGTCCGCTGATCAGCGGGGCCAGGACCCGGAAACTTAGGGCATCCGATCCAAAAAAATCAAACGTTTCAGCCAGATCGATGTAGTGGAAGAGGTCGCCGTAGCGTCCATCCGGACTGATTCTCCCTTCCGCCATCAGCACAAAATGGGCAATCATCACCACCGAACAGGCCGAGGCAAGCACCGGCAGGGAGATGTAGAGGGTCATCGAGAAGCGCGTGGCCTTCATTTGTATGCCTTTCGATCACGGGGTCGCATGCAAAATATCAAGGTGCGGCAGGTCAGAGCAGTGATTTGACGGTCTCGCCGATAAGCGCCGGGCTTTCGGAAACGGTAATCCCGGCAGCTTTGAGGGCTTTGATCTTGTCGTCGGCCGTGCCCTTGCCGCCGGATACGATGGCCCCGGCGTGCCCCATCCGGCGTCCCGGAGGTGCGGTACGTCCGGCGATGAAGGCCACCACCGGCTTGGTGACATTTTCCTTGATCCACGCTGCCGCTTCCTCTTCGTCAGAGCCGCCGATCTCACCGATCAGGACAATGGCTTCGGTCTCGGGATCGTCCTGGAAGAGCGCTACGGCATCGCGATGTTTTGTCCCGATGACCGGATCCCCGCCAATGCCGATGGCGGTGCTCTGTCCCAGCCCGATCTTGGTCAGCTGGTCCACGGCCTCGTAGGTGAGCGTGCCGGAGCGGGATACCACTCCGATGGATCCCTTTGTGAATACGTTGCCCGGCATAATTCCGACTTTGGCTTCACCGGGTGTGATGACGCCCGGACAGTTGGGGCCGATCAGCCGCGCACCATGGCGCCGGGCGATCTCCCGCGCATTGATCATGTCCTTGATCGGGATCCCTTCGGTGATGCAGACGATCAGGCCGATCCCGTTCATGGCGGCCTCGGCAATCGCGTCACCGGCAAATGCCGGCGGTACAAAGATCACGGAGGTATTCACGCCCTCCTTTTCGACAGCTTCAGCCACGGTATGGAAGACAGGCCGGTCCAGGTGCCGCGTGCCGCCCTTGCCCGGAGTCACCCCGCCGACGAGATTGGTTCCGTATGCGATCATCTGCTCGGCGTGAAACGTGCCCTCATTTCCGGTAAACCCTTGCACAACAAG
>SKYW01000076.1 GCA_007127695.1 Balneolales bacterium
CGGCAGAGTTCGAGAACCTGAAACGCAGAACGCAAAAGGAAAAACTTCAGTTGTTTGAGGAAGCGCGTGCCGATGCGGTTTCACGTTTTCTCCCGATTCGCGAAGACCTCAAACGCAGCGTTGAGGCTTCCGAAGGAAAAGATCTGGAGAAAGGATTTGTGGAAGGTCTGAGACTGGTCCTTTCCAATTTCGAACGTGTACTAAAGGACTATGGCGTGGAAGCCATTGAGGAAACCGGTGTCCCGTTTGACGTGGATAAACACGATGCCATGCTCATCCAGCCGGCTCCGGACGCATCCACCGAAAGCAATACCGTGCTCCAGGTCATGGAACCGGGCTACAAAATCGGTGACCGTGTCATCAGGCATGCAAAGGTAATAGTCAGTCAATAAACAACAAATGGCAAAAAGAGATTACTACGAGATTTTAGGAGTAAGCAAGGATGTTGGAGAAGCGGAGCTTAAAAGGGCGTACCGCAAAATGGCGATGAAATATCATCCCGACCGAAACTCGAACGATTCCGATGCGGAAAAGAAATTCAAGGAAGCTGCCGAGGCCTTTGACGTGTTGAAAGACCCGGATAAACGGGCCCGCTACGACCAGTTCGGTCATGACGGTCTGCGTGGAGCCGGTGGATATGGAGCGGCGGATTTCCAGGATGTCAGCTTTGAAGATATCTTCAGCCGGTTCAGCGACATTTTTGGCGGTGATATTTTTGGCGGAATGGGCGGACAGGGTCGCAGCCGAAGAAGGAACGGCACGGGCCAGCCCGGTGAGGACATGAAGATCAAGCTTCACCTCACCCTCGAGGAAATCGCATTCGGGTCCGAACGGGAGATCAAGGTCAAGAAACAGGTCGCCTGTGAGGAGTGTAACGGGACCGGAGCGGACTCTGAAGACGATTTCATGACCTGTGATACCTGCAACGGTGTCGGTGAGGTCCGTCAGGTAACCCGGACAATGTTCGGTCAGTTTGTCAACGTGCAACCTTGTCCCACTTGCCACGGGGAAGGACGGACCATCCGCAACAAGTGCCGGAAATGCCATGGGAACGGCCGTGTGAAAGGAGAGGAAACCGTCAAGATCCAGATTCCAAGTGGTGTCAGCAAAGGCAATTACATCAGCCTGAGAGGGCAGGGGCATGCCGGTATCCGGGGTGGAGAACCGGGAACCCTGATCGTGATCATCGAGGAAAAAGAGCATGAACATTTCCGCCGTGAGGGTGACGATATCTACTACGACCTCAATATCAGCATTCCCGATGCGGTCATGGGAATTACTACGGAAGTTCCGACGCTGAAAGGCAAAGCCCGCATCAAGATCGATCCGGGGACCCAGCCCGGGAAAATGCTCCGGATGAAGGAGAAAGGGATAAAAGGACTGAATACACACAGGTTCGGCGATCAGTATGTCCGGGTGCAGGTATTCATTCCAACCAAGCTCACCGACGAGGAAAAGAAGCATATCTCGGCACTGAGCGAATCGAAGAATTTCAACCCAGCCCACAGCAAAGAGGTCAAGGAAAATCTGTTCGAGCGGGTGAAATCGGTCTTTGGCTGATTTCTCGAAATAATCAGACCGGCCGCGGTTCCGGCAGGCACGCTAAATCGTCGCCAGAGCTATTTTTTTTTTTAGATTGCCAGCCGGGATGGTCTGAGCAATCCACCGATGGAGTTGTTCCAGCTGGCTGCGGACAGAGCTATTTCAGCAGATCGCTTTTCCTCAGGGATGCATCCCGTTGATCATCCCGCCATTGTGCCAGCTTGCCGGCCAGCTCCTGGTCATGTACCGCGAGGATCTGCAGGGCAAGAAGTCCGGCATTCATGGCATTGTCGATCGCCACGGTCGCCACAGGAACACCGCGAGGCATCTGGACGATGGACAGCAGACTGTCCATGCCCTTGAGGTGCCGTGTGGATACCGGAACACCGATAACCGGCAGCGTCGTATGGGCGGCGACCATTCCCGGCAGATGGGCAGCGCCACCGGCGCCGGCTATGATCACACCAAAACCGTTTTCCCGGGCTTTGGATGCAAAATCAGCCATGTGAACCGGTGTCCGGTGGGCTGATACCACCGCTTTTTCAACAACAGCGCCAAATTGATCGCAGATCTCGGCCGCTGCTTTCATTACAGGCCAGTCAGAGTCGCTGCCCATGATCACGGCCACCTTGCAGGAAGAAGAATCTTTTTGGGTCATTTTTTCAGGATGGATTTCAAGGATTCGGTTGGTCCAGTTGGATGAGTGTTCCAGAAGGTCATAACACGATTTTCGAGGCCAGTTCCGCCGCTTTTCCGGCCGTTTCCACCAGCTCATCGCCAAGCACGGTCAGATGCCCCATTTTCCGCCCGATCCGGCTTGATTGCTTTCCGTAGATATGCAGGTGGGCTTCCCTGGTATCCCAGAGTGCTTCGGGCACTTCGGCAACGGCCGGACCATTTCGCACACCCAGGATGTTTTCCATGACAGCAACCGGGATACGCATATCCGTCGGCCCCAACGGCAGTCCGGCTACGGCCCTGACATGGTTCTCAAATTGTGAGGTAATGCACCCTTCGATGGTGTAATGGCCCGAATTGTGCGGCCTGGGCGCCGATTCGTTCAGATAGAGCCGTCCATCGTCAGTAAGGAAGAATTCAAAAGCGAACAGGCCAATTCCGTCAACAGCTTCCACGGCCTGAACGGCCAGTCGGCAGGCCTCATCGGCTATCAGTTTGTCGATCGGGGCCGGAACGATTACCGTTTTGCAGATATGACCTTGCTGGATGGTCTCGCAGCAGGGATAAACGGCTGTCCCGGTGTGATTTCGCGCAACCTGAACCGCCAGCTCCTTGTGGAAAGGGATAAAAGCTTCTGCGATCAGCTCGTGTCCCGCCTCACCCCCCAGCGATGCAAACGCATCCCCGATTCCGCCCGGATCATGGACAGTCCGGTTGCCGTACCCGTCATATCCACCCTTGGACGATTTAAGGACAAAAGGGTATCCATGTGTTTTGCCGAATTGAGAAAGTTCTTGTACAGAGCTGGCTTTTTCATACGGAGTCACAGGGATGCCGGCCTTCCGGAACGTCTCCTTTTCCAGCCACTTCGACTCAAGCTGCAAAAATGATGACGGTGACGGCCACATGGGGGTTCCGGATTTCTCGCGGACCCGCAAAAGCAGCTCACCATCCAGGAACTCGTTTTCCAGGGTGACCACATCGCACTCCCGTGCAAAGCGCACAAGCGCCTCTTCATCATCAAATCTTCCGGGATAACGCAGCGGTGTCATCCACTCCAGCGGCTGGAGTGCGGCGGCCTTGTCCGGTACAGCACCGGACTGCGGGACCTGATTGTTTCCGGATCCCGAATCTCCGGATCCCGAAAAGACGGCAGCTCTCATGCCCAGCCGCATAACAACGGCCGCTGACATGCGGGCCAGCTGCCCGCCCCCCAGAAAACCGATGGTGGTCTTCGCTGACAGAGGTAATATGGATTGCTTCTTCATGCAGGTATAAAGCAGATAAAATGCCTATTTTACGATTCTGAAACTGTTGGCAGACGGATCGCCCTCGCCACGGAAAATACAGTAAATCCCGCAATAAATGGGAATATTTCCCCGTATTTTGACGGATACCCTGAATTACCGCTTTACAATCCATGAATATCGATAACAAACTAGCCCAGTTACAGTCCAGGTTCGAAGAACTGAGCGTTGCCCTCAGTGATCCGGAAATCTACGGTCAGCCGGAGAAACTGACGAAAGTCACAAAAGAGCATAGCAGCCTGAAGTCGCTGGTGGATGATTACCGTTCGTTGCTGGGTATCAGGGAGCAAATCGAAGGGAACCGGGAAATAATGGAACAGAACGAGGACCCGGAACTGACCGAAATGGCGCGATCCGAGCTTAAGGAGCTCACCAGCCAGACGGAAGCACTTGAGGAAAAGATCCGGATGGAACTTATCCCCAAGGACCCCGAAGATTCGAAAAATGCGATTGTCGAAATCCGGGCAGGTACCGGCGGCGATGAAGCGGCCCTGTTCGCAGGCGACCTCTTCGAAATGTACCGGCGCTTTGCCGATGAAAGAACCTGGAAACTCGAACTGCTCGACCTGCACGAATCCGAAAAAGGGGGCTACAAGGATATTGTCTTCAAGCTGGAAGGGGTGGATGTCTTCGCCGATATGAAGTTCGAGAGCGGTGTGCACCGGGTTCAGCGCGTGCCGGAAACCGAATCACAGGGACGCGTGCATACCTCGGCCGCGACAGTTGCCGTATTGCCCGAAGCAGAGGAGGTGGACATCCAGATAAATCCGGCCGACCTGGAATTTGAAGCCTACCGGGCCAGCGGCGCTGGTGGACAGCATGTCAACACCACGGATTCGGCCGTGCGTATTCGACACATTCCAACAGGGGTCGTGGTAACCTGCCAGCAGGAACGCTCGCAGCACAAAAACCGGGACAAGGCAATGGCCATGCTCCGGTCCCGGCTCTATGAGCACGAGTACGAGAAAAAAAGTGCGGAGCGGGCCGCCGCCCGAAAAAGCCAGGTTTCCACCGGAGACCGAAGTGCTAAAATCCGGACATACAACTACCCGCAAGGACGGCTGACCGATCACCGCATCGGCCTGACCCTCTACAATCTTGACGCTATCATGAAAGGGGATCTCTCCGATGTCATCAAGGCCCTGAGGGTCCAGGAGAACCTGGAGCGGCTCCAGGAAGTAAGCGAAACCTGATTTCCAAAGAAAGGGAAGCGCCACCCCCTCATTGTGACAAGTGAAATTCCAGCTCCACTTCCCGTCCATGGTCCCGGAAACGTACTTCATCGGCAAATTCATGCATGAGCCAGACCCCGCGGCCACTGGATTTCAGCAGGTTCTCATCCTTCAGTGGATTCGGGATGCTTTCCGGATCAAAGCCCGTTCCCTGGTCACGCACGGACAGGACCACCCGTTCCGGCGACAGAGCCGCGGTAATCTCTACAGACTTTTCAGGTTGCTGTTTGTTGCCGTGCAGGATGGCATTGGTCACCGCCTCGGTCAGCACCAGCATGATCTGGTGCGCCTTGTCGGCATCGCACGAGACGGCATCAGTGATGTTCCTGGCAAACGCTTCAAGTTTATCCAGTTCTTCGAGATCGGATGACAATGTAAGAGACAGGACTTTATCCATGTTCATTTATTCCTATGCGTAAATACCACGTATCCGGAGGGTATCGGATACTTTCTGTATGGCATACACATAGGCAGCCTGTCTCAGCGTGATATTGTATTTCTCTTTTACTTCAAAAAGCAGTTGAAACGCGTCTCTCATCATGCGGTTGAGACGCCGGTTGACACGGTCCTCGGTCCAGAAATAGCCGTGACGATCCTGAACCCACTCAAAATAGGAGACGGTCACCCCTCCGGCATTGGCCAGAATATCCGGGATGATCAGGATGCCCATGTCGTCCAGAATCGCATCGGCATTGGCGGTTATCGGACCATTTGCCCCCTCAACGATGGCCCTTGCCTTGATATTGGGAGCATTGTGCTTGTTGATCTGGTCCTGCAGGGCCGCCGGGATCAGTACATCGCAATCCAGCTCAAGAAGCTCTTCGTTCGAGATCTTTTCAGCGCCTTCAAAACCGGCCAGTGTGCCGCCGCTTTGACTCATATGCACGAGCACACTGTCAATATCGATTCCGTCGGGATGATAGTATCCGCCGGTGATATCGCTGATGCCCACGATGCGGGTGCCGCGTTCGTAGAGCAGACGTCCCGTGACCGATCCCACATTGCCAAATCCCTGGATCACCACCCGGCTCTTGTTGGCCATGATGCCAAGCTTGTTCATCGCCTCCAGAGTCACCGTGACCACTCCGCGCCCGGTAGCCTCCTTGCGCCCCCGGGATCCCCCAAGGATCACCGGCTTGCCCGTAACGACGGCATTCTCCGTACGGCGGGCATGCATGCTGTAGGTGTCCATGATCCAGGCCATTATCTGTTCGTTTGTATTCATATCCGGCGCGGGGATATCACGGTCCGGACCGATCACCTCGATCATTTCGGCCGTATAGCGCCGGGTGACCTGCTCAAGCTCGCGGTTGGAAAGCTCCTTGGGGTTGCAGCGGATCGCCCCCTTGGCACCGCCAAAGGGTACATTCACCACGGCGCACTTCCAGGTCATCCACGCAGCCAATGCCTTGACTTCATCCAGTGTTACATTAGGGGTGTACCGTAATCCGCCCTTTGATGGACCCAGTACGTTGTCATGTATCACACGGTATCCTTCAAAAACACGGATATTCCCGTTGTCCATGATAATGGGGATGGATACGGTCACCGATTTCACCGGGTTTGAAAGATACTGGAACATCCCCTCCTCAAGGTTAAGAATCCTGGCGGCAAAGCGAAAACGCTCCATCATGGATTCAAAAGGGGATTCCTTGTTAAGCGCCGGTCCCGGTTCCTTGTAGTAAGGTGAACTGTAGTCGTGTGCTTTTTCTGACATGTGAAATGGGAGATTGGTGAGGGTGGGGGTTTATCGTTAGCGCCATCTATGCCATGCTGTTCTGAAAGTTTGTACGGATGTTTTGTTCTTGTGGATGCGACACCGCTCTTATTTTTGGCATAATGCCCAAAATATAGTAAGAGCCCGTCAAAAGAGATAAAAAAAACCTCTATAAAAAAAACAAAAAGCTTTTTGATGTAAAGTTGCATCATATGCGCTGCTTTTCGATATTTATCAGAATACGTTCAAAATTATGAATGTGGTGTGCTCCTGCAGCACCGGCGGCACTTTGACGGCTGACGGTAATGGCCAAACGCGGTAACCGTCCCCGTAAATCAGACCAGAATGACCAGATGAAACATCCATGGCCGATATTTTGGACACACAGGCACATGATTACATCCATGGATGCTCCATGTGACATTATGAATCAGAAAATGTAAACACATGAAAGAGGTAGTTCGATACGGAGTAACTGATATCGGCATCGTACCGATCAGGGAAACTCCCAATGAAACGGCTGAAATGGTGAACCAGCTGTTGCTTGGTGAGACCGTGGAAATCATTTCCCAGGAAGGGGTCTGGACCCGCATCGTTTCCCATTTCGACAACTACGAGGGATGGGTCAATTCCAGCCAGATCAGAGGCCTCACCGAACCCGACTTTCATCACTGGGTCGAACATCCCGAACGTCGCCGTTTCCCTTACCGGAGTACCTTTGTGGTTGGAGAATCACAGCACCATCTCCAGATTCCCTGTGGCGCCTTCGTACCGGCTTCCTACCGTGGCATCGAGTGGTTCGGAGAAGAATTTCAATTCATGTCCGAGCCGATCCGCATCAAGGGGAAAACCGTGCTCGATACCGCCCGTGCCTTTCTTGGGGTTTCCTATTTGTGGGGCGGACGCACGGACGCCGGTATCGACTGCTCGGGGTTCATCCAGACCACACACATGCTCCACGGCATTGCCCTTCCGCGCGACAGCACCGATCAGTATCGCTTCGGCGAGTACAGAGGTAACCGGCTGGAAGACGCCGAACCCGGTGACATCATCTTCTTCAAATACAAGGACCGGCCCATTTCACACATCGGTTTTTATCTGGGGGACGGGCTTCTGCTGCATGCCTCGGCGCAGGTCCGCATCCAGCAAATTGATCCCCGCCGGCAGGCGGACAAGGAACATTCGTTCAACGAAGCCCTTTCCGAAGGCATTGAGGGCATTATACGGCCTTACCAGCCGGTCCCCACCCAATCTATTCTGCAGAACCATGAGACTCAACGGTAATGTACTAGTTTTGAATCAGGACTATCAGCCACTGAGCGTCTGTGACGTCAGGAAGTCCATGTTGCTGGTTCTCCTCGAGAAGGCGGAAATGCTGCACGATCTCCCCAGCAAGAAAATCCGGACCATCCGCACGGACTTCGACTATCCCCTGGTCATCCGGCTACGCCGATATGCACGCATTCCCTACAAGACCATCGTACTTTCCCGCAAGAATATCCTGAAGCGCGACAACAACCGTTGCCTTTACTGCGGTTCCAGGGAAAAGCTGACCATCGACCACGTGATCCCCAAAAGCAGGGGCGGTGACGACAGCTGGGAAAACCTGGTATCCGCCTGCACCGACTGCAATCACAGAAAAGGCAACCGCACCCCGCGGGAAGCGGGCATGACCCTGCTGAGCAAGCCGTTCCAGCCCAACCATATCATCTACCTCCGTGTTTTTTACGGAAATGTCCACGAAAGCTGGAAACCCTATCTCTACTACTGAAGTGCCGTTCATTTTTTTTGCCCCAAATATTTGTAACTTCATCCCTCGTAAGAAATCCCGGATCATACGCTTCTTATTCTGGTGTTGGTGTTATCGGTTGGATGCGGTCCGGTGCCCGGTCACGGTGTCGTGCCGGACCTTTTCAGGAACGGAGCCGGAACAGCCTGCAAGGAATGATGTGCCGGAACAGCCTGCAAGGGGTGCTGCATCAGTTTCGTGACAAGCGACAATTGTGGAAAAAATCGGATGAATCAATCAATGAAAGTGTTCAAGTTTGGCGGGTCGTCGGTGGGGACGCCCGAACGTATCGACGAAATTGCTTCCTGGTTCCATCAGGCCGTGGATAAAGAGCAGTGCCGGGCCGTGATCTTTTCTGCCTTCCAGGGTGTCACGGACCAGCTTATATCCATGGCGGAAAAGGCCGGAAAGGGAGATGATACCTACACCAATGACCTGGGCCGGCTGGAAGAGCGCCACATTGAGGCCGTCCGCAACCTGCTCTCCACATCCGAACAAAGCCAGGCCGTCGCCAGCGTCAAATTCATGCTCAACGATCTTGAGGATATTCTTCAGGGCGTCTTTCTGGTCAAGGAACTCACCCTCAGAAGCCTGGATTTCATCTCGAGCTTCGGGGAGCGGCTCTCAAACTACATCATCCACCTGGCTTTTCGCAAACACGGGATCGCCTGTGATTTTCTGGACGCCCGCAAGACCATTGTGACCGATGACCAGTTCGGCAGTGCGGAAGTGGACATGGAAAAAACCCTGGCCAATATCCAGGCACATTTTGCTTCGAGCGACCGGCTTCAGGTCGTGACCGGCTTTATTGCAGCAAACGAAAAAGGGGTCACGACAACCCTTGGACGGGGCGGGTCGGATTATACCGCCGCTATTTTCGCCGCCGCACTGGACGCGGATGAATTGCAGATCTGGACCGATGTGGACGGTGTGCTCACCGCTGACCCCCGTCTGGTGCGGGAAGCGTTCACCATGGATGTGCTCTCCTACGAAGAAGCCATGGAGCTGTCCCATTTCGGGGCCAAGGTCATCCATCCCCCCACGATTGAGCCGGCCATGAGCCGCAATATCCCTATCCGGATCAAGAATACGCTGAATCCCGCGTTTCCCGGCACACTTGTCGGCAATTTTTCCGGCGGACCCGAATACATCATCAAAGGGATTTCCTCGATCGACCATGTAGCGCTGATCCGTATCCAGGGCAGCGGACTGGTCGGCATGGCCGGTGTGGCACAGCGCATCTTCGGGGCACTGGCCGCCGGCAGCATCAATATCATCCTCATCACGCAGGCCTCGTCGGAGCACTCGGTCTGCCTGGCCGTGCTGCCCAAACACGCATCCCGGGCAAAACGGCTCCTTCAGAAAGAGCTCCAGCATGAA
This sequence comes from Balneolales bacterium, assembly GCA_007127695.1. Taxonomy (GTDB): domain Bacteria; phylum Bacteroidota; class Rhodothermia; order Balneolales; family Natronogracilivirgulaceae; genus SKNL01. The sequence goes on from SKYW01000076.1 coordinate 9,646, forward strand.
ATGGCTACCCATCGCGTGGCCGACATCATTATCGAAAATGAACTGAGCACCATCGCCGTGGTCGGGGAGAATATGCGGCAGACGCCGGGTATTGCCGGAAAGGTGTTCCAGGCGCTTGGTCGCAGCCGTATCAACATCTCGGCTATTGCCCAGGGTTCAACAGAGCTCAATATTTCGGCAGTGATCCGTCGCGCTGACAAGCAGAAAGCCCTGCGCGTGATCCATGATGCCTTTTTTTATGGCGCCCGCAAAACAGTCCAGATATATGTTGCCGGCACCGGTCTGATCGGCAGGCAGCTCATCTCGGATATATTTGAAAAACAGGAGTGGTTCCTGACCCGGCGTCAACTGGACCTGCGCATCAACGGCATCCTGAACAGCCGAAAGATGCTGCTGGATGAGCACGGCCTTGCCGGCAGCGACTGGGAGGAGCAACTGGAAGCGTCCCCGCGGAATCCGGATCCAAATGCATTGCTTGAGTTCGTGAAGATCCACCAGTCGCCCAATACCATTTTTGTGGATGCCACGGCCAGTGATGATCTTCCCGCGTGGTACGAACAGTTCCTGGCGCAGGGTGTGGCAGTCGTCACCCCCAACAAGAAAGCCAATACCGGCAGCTGGGAACAGTACCGGAAACTGTCAGACCTGGCCCGTGACAATGACACCCGCTTTCTCTATGAGACCAACGTCGGCGCCGGCTTGCCTTTTGTCCAGGCCGTCAGCGACAGGGTTGCCAGCGGGGACAAGGTCACACGGCTGGAAGGCGTCTTCTCCGGGACGCTCAGCTACCTGTTCAATTCGTTCGACGGCAGCAAGCCATTCAGTGAGCTGGTCCGCGGCGCCCGCGAGAACGGATACACCGAACCCGATCCGCGCGACGACCTGAACGGGATGGATGCGGCCAGAAAACTGCTGATCCTGGCCCGTCTGACCGGACAGGAAGTCTCACTTGAGGATATGGATGTGGAAAACCTGGTTCCGGAGGATCTCCGGGGGGATATTCCGGTTGATGTCTTTCTTGAAAAGCTGCAGGAGTCTGATGCTGTTTTCGAGGAAAAACTGCAAACCGCGCGCAAGGAAGGCAAGGTGCTCCGTTACCTGGCATCCATGGACGGGGACGGGCTTCGCGTCGGACTCATGGCCGTTGGTCCGGACCATCCTGTGTATTCGCTGAGCGGTGCCGAAAACATGCTCACCATCACAAGCGAAGCCTATTCGAAAATCCCACTGGTCATAAAGGGTCCGGGTGCCGGTGCGGCGGTCACGGCAAACGGGGTGTTGTCCGATATCGTGAAAGTGATACAGTGATATGGATTTTTGCATCATAAAGCGTCCTCAAA
>SKYW01000058.1 GCA_007127695.1 Balneolales bacterium
ATATGGGTACCCGAGAGATCACCCATGACGTAGGAGTCGGTGATCATCGAACCTCCGCCAAATTGACCTACCAGGCCACCAATCCAGCGGTTATCTTCATTCGGGCTGCTTGTAGTAATATTACCCTTGTAGTAGGATTGCTCGATTTCGGCCTGAGCCGTCATCTGTCCGGTAATGCCGCCAACGAACCTGCCCACAATTTCAATATCAACATAAGAAGCACAATTCATTACCAGCCCCCCTGCCTGACGGCCAAGCAGGCCTCCAAAAAGCGTTACTCCTTCACCAGTACCGTTGATCGTTCCGGAAACAGTGACATTTTCAACATCGGAAACCTCCATTGAGCCTACAAGCACGCCCACAGTCCCAGCACTGCTTGTAATATCGGCATCGAGGACTTTCAGGTTTTTGATTGTTGCAAAATGAATATGCCCAAACAGTCCTTGCAAAGCGGATTCAGCGTTTATGGTCAAACCTTTTATGGCATATCCCTGTCCATCGAAGGTCGCAGTAAAACGATCCTGGGAATGGCCGATCGGCTGCCAGCCATCACCGGTATTGTAATCGCTGTAACCGTCCGTCGTCCCATCAAGATCATTCATTAGAATATAGACTGTACCCATATCCATGTCATTGCGAACGTTATGAAGATCATGCCAGGTTCGAACCTCGATAGGATCGGCCTGCACTATCATAGCAGTTGAAAGTAAAACTACCAGCGCAAGCATCGAAAAAGACAGTCTTTGTAACAAGTTTTTCATCATATCTCCTTTTTTAGGTTTTGATTGAGTACTTCAGATACCCTAATCAGTTTGAGAATACCCCCTGTAATACAGATTGACAGTTCTATACAGTTTTTTTGTGCGACTAGAACTGCATCTTTTTTTAATATATTTTTTTCACTTCAAAAATACCATTTTTAAAAAAATTAATGTTCCTGCATAATCCATCAAATAAAAAAAGGCTTTCCGGTTCCTGTTGACTGTAAACAGAAAGGTGATCAGACGTGCGACGACATCGCAGATACCAAGTCGCAAATGGCTCTGTTCCGATGCTGCGAAGGTAATGACCGTTGAAAATCCGGAATAATCCTGTAAATTATTCCCCTTCATTTGCATGACCGGGTACCACAAACCAGCACCGTCGCAGGCGCCGACGGATTAACCGTCCACCTGCACAATAACGGCATCTATATAAACCATGATGATTTTTGCCGACAAGATCCTCGCTTTCAATGACAACCTCGACCTGGACCCCGTACTGCTGCCGGACGGCATATCCGTGATGAATCCGTTCCGCGGAGAACATGCCGATACCATCCGAAATGTCACGACGCAGTTTTATCGCCGGTTTTACGCGGACAACGATCTGCGTCACCTGATCCTGGGTATCAATCCGGGCCGGTTCGGGGCGGGCGTAACCGGGGTGCCTTTCACGGACACCAAGCGCATGAAGGAGATCTGCGGCATCGACATCGCCATCGATCCCACCCATGAACCCTCATCGGTCTTTGTCTATGAAGTGGTGGATGCGTTCGGCGGACCTGTCCCGTTCTACCGGAAATTCTACATCAACTCGGTCTGTCCGCTCGGCTTCACCCGAAGCAACGAAAAGGGGAACAAAGTGAACTACAATTTCTACGACGACCGGCAGCTGCAGGAAGCTGTGACCCCGTTCATCATCGACTGCATCGAGCGGCAGATCGATTTCGGGGCGGCAACGGACCGCTGCTACTGCATGGGACGCGGAAAGAATTTCAAATACCTGGATGCACTGAACAAGCAGCAGAAATGGTTTGGCGAGATCGTGCCACTGGACCATCCCCGGTTCGTCATCCAGTATCGCTCCAGACGCATGTCCGAATACGTTGAGAGTTACGTCCGGGCCCTTTCACAGGCAGGCTCCCCGCTCTGAACACCCGGTTGCCATCATAGTGACAAGCCGTCAGGACCTTGACTGGGGCACAGTTCCTGTTCGGCACATGTGATTGTCGAATTTTCAGGCAATAAACATGTACGGCGCCATGTCCCGCATTGCCTGAATATCGAAACAGGCAAGAAAGCCGTGTATCACAGCAGCATGGAAGCAGAATATCGAAACAGGCAAGAAAGCCGTGTATCACAGCAGCATGGAAGCAGAATATCGAAACAGGCAAGAAAGCCGTGTATCAGGGCAACATGGACGCCATGAATCACAGCAGCATGGAAGCCGGGTTTTCCAGCAGCGAACGCACCGTATTCAGGAACTCGGCCGCCTTGGCGCCGTCGACTACCCGGTGATCACTCGACATCGTCACTTTCATCCGTTTGCCCGGCACAACCAATCCGTTCTCAACTACCGGCACATCACGGATGGCGCCGATTGCCAGAATGGCTGCGTTGGGCGGATTGATAATGGCTGTAAACTCCTCGATGCCAAACATTCCCAGGTTGCTCACCGTAAAGGTGCTTCCTTCCCAGTCTTCCGGCTGAAGTTTCTTCTCACGGGCCCTGTTGGCAAAATCCTTGGTCTCGATGGATATGTCCCGCAGCCCTTTCTGGTCGGCATGACGGATCACCGGGGTCAGCAACCCTTCTTCCACCGCGACGGCCACGGCAATATTGACATCCCCGTGCATGCGGATCACATCGCCCTTCCAGGAAGAGTTCACCCAGGGATGACGGCGCAGACCCACGGCACAAGCCTTGACCACCAGGTCGTTGTAGCTGATCTTCACGTCGCTGATCTCATTGATCGCTTCCCGGACCTCGATCGCACGCTTCATGTCAATGTCCACCGTCTCATAGAAATGCGGTGAAGTGAATTTGCTTTCGGCAAGCCGCTTCCCGATGGTCTTACGCATCTGCGAAACCTTGATCTCCTTATCCTCCCGGATGCTGGTGCCGCTGA
>SKYW01000129.1 GCA_007127695.1 Balneolales bacterium
TAGTTATGAAGAAACGAATCCAGATCTTCGATACGACGCTCCGCGATGGCGAACAGGCACCCGGGTTCAGCATGAACCTGAAGGAAAAAGTCCGATTGGCCCGCCAGCTGGAGCTACTTGGAGTGGATGTGATCGAAGCCGGATTCCCGATTTCGTCGGAAGGCGACTTCCAGGCCGTTTGCGCCATTGCAAAACAGACAAAACGTGCGACGGTAGCCGGACTGGCCCGCGCCAAACAGGGTGATATCGACCGGGCATGGGAAGCCCTGCAGCATGCAAGGCACCCGCGGCTCCACACGTTCATCGCCACTTCCGACATCCACATGGAGCACAAGCTCAAGAAGTCGCGCAGTGAAGTGCTGGCCGACACGAAAATGGCTGTGGAATACGCCCGCAGCCTCTGTCCCGAAGTGGAGTTTTCCGCTGAAGACGCCACGCGCAGCGACGTGGACTTCCTCTGCCAGGTCGTGGAGACGGCCATCGACGCTGGCGCCACCATCATCAACATCCCCGATACAGTGGGATACAGCATGCCCTGGGAGTTCGGCGAACTGATCCGCACCCTTCGCGAACGCGTGCCGAACATGGACCAGGCCATCCTGAGCGTGCACTGCCACAACGATCTCGGGGTAGGGACGGCCAACTCGCTGATGGCCATCCGCAACGGCGCCCAGCAGATCGAATGCACCATGAACGGCATCGGCGAGCGGGCGGGCAACGCCGCCCTGGAGGAAGTCATCATGGCGCTCCACACACGCAATCCCGAATTCACCGTGGAGACCGGGATCGACACCACGCAGATCTATCCAACCAGCCGGATGCTGACCGAGATCACCAGCATGGATGTCCAGGTTAACAAGGCCATCGTGGGACTCAATGCCTTTTCACACGAGGCCGGCATCCATCAGGACGGTGTCCTCAAAAACCCGCAGACCTACGAGATCATGACGCCCGCATCGGTCGGACTCGCATCCAACAACATCGTGCTCGGCAAGCACTCCGGACGCCGCGCCCTCGGTGCGCGCCTGCAGAAGCTGGGCTACGAGCTTTCCAAAGAGGAGATGAACGACGCCTACGAGGCATTTATCGTGATCGCCGACCGCAAGAAGGTGGTGGTGGATGAGGACCTTGTCGGTATCGCAGCCGCCGGCTTGCGGAAAAACGGCTCCCAAGTCACCGGTGAGCACGCAAAAAACAGCCATCCAGCCCCGCCACGGAACGGGACGTCGCAAATCGGAAGCTCCTTTCCACAGGAATCCTTATACGAATACTTCAACAGACCCTGAAAACCGAAATCACTTAGAAAGCACTAAACGATTGTAACCATGTCAATGACCTTAACCGAGAAAATCCTTGCCAGAGCAGCAGGCCGAACCCATGTCAACGCCGGAGAAACCGTTTGGGTGAACGTGGACATCCTGATGACGCACGATGTCTGCGGTCCACCCACCATCGGTATCTTCAAGCGTGAATTCGGCGAAGATGCCCGCGTCTGGGACAAGAACAAGGTGGTGATCATCCCCGACCACTACATCTTCACCAACGACAAATACGCCAACCGGAACATTGACATTTTGCGTGCTTTCGCGGCCGACCAGGACCTCCCCCACTACTACGACGTGGGCACCGAGCGCTACAAGGGCGTCTGCCACGTGGCGATGCCCGAGGAAGGCTTCACACGTCCGGGCGACGTGCTATTCGGCACCGACTCGCACACCTGCACAGCCGGCGCATTCGGACAGTTCGCCACCGGAATCGGCAACACCGACGCCGGATTCATCCTCGGTACAGGCAAACTCTGGGTCAAGGTTCCCGAGACCATGAAGTTCATCTTCGAAGGTGAAATACCGCCATATATCATGGCCAAGGACCTCATCCTCCAGATCATCGGTGACATCGGGGTGGATGGGGCCACCTACCGTGCAATGGAATTCGCCGGCGACGGCGTGATGCGCATGGACATGGAAGGCCGCATGACGCTGACCAACATGGTGATCGAGGGCGGCGGCAAGAATGGCGTCATCGAACCTGATAAGGTGACCTTCGACTATGTGCGCCAGCGGACCGACTACGATTTCACGCCGCTCTACAACGATCCGAATGCCAAATACCACAGCGTCCGGCGCTACAAAAGTGCCGATCTGCAGCCCATGGTGGCCAAGCCCCACTCACCGGACAACAAGGCAACGGTCACGGAAGTCCGCGGCACCCGGCTCACACGCGCCTACATCGGCTCCTGCACCGGCGGCAAGATAACGGATTTCGAGGCGGCCGCGAAGATCATCAAAGGCCACCAGGTCGGAGTGGAGACGTATGTCGTCCCCGCCACCACGCTGGTCCGCGAGCAGCTCAAAACCACGTATTTCGACGGTGAGACACTCTGGAACATCTTCGTGCAGGCCGGAGCCCACATGGGCGAGGCTTCCTGCGCCGCCTGCCTTGGCGGTCCTTCCGATACGTTCGGACGCCTGCAAAGCGAGGAAATCTGCATCTCCACCACCAACCGGAATTTCCCGGGACGGATGGGCTCCAAAAAAGCACAAGTCTACCTGGCATCGCCCTACACCGTGGCCGCATCGGCCATCACGGGCAAGATTACCGATCCGCGTGAATATCTCCCCGTTGAGGAAAATGTATCTGCCGGAGGTGCGTCATAATTACCGAAGATGCGTCATAATAGATGAACTTCAAGCACCGATCCGCAATAAAGTTTCATGCAAATTGTAATTTGCTATAACAAATCTCTTTCTTAATTCGATTTCTATCCAATGAAAAAGACCATCAAAGGAAAAGCGTTTGTCGTGGGCAACGACATCGACACCGACCAGATCATACCCGCCGAACACCTGGTATACAGCCTGGATGATCCCGAAGAGCGCCGGTTTTACGGCAGATATTCGTTGTCTGGTGTGCCGGAAAAGGAATCCGGACTTCCGCATGGCGGCATCCCGTTCACCGAACCGGACAAATTCAAGTCCGAGTTCAAGGTCATCATAGGCGGAAAGAATTTTGGATGCGGTTCCTCCCGTGAGCACGCTCCATTTTCCATTCAGGAAGCCGGTGCGGAAGCAGTCGTGGCCACAGGCTACGCGCGTATTTTCTATCGCAATGCCGTGGACGGCGGATTCATCATCCCCTACGAAAGTCACGATGACCTGGTCGGGAACATTTCCACCGGCGACGAAGTGGAGATCGACGGCGAACTCAACATCATTAAAAACCTGACCACAGGCAAAAGCTATCCGCTGAAAAAGCTCGGCGACGTCATTGATATTGTGGAAGCAGGTGGTATTTTCAAATATGCGGCCAAGCACGGGATGATCTGAAATCGGAATCGCTCCCCTGTCGGGAATTTCCGTACATGGGATTCCGGACGTCAGAGTTTCGATCGACAGAGTTCCTGTCAACAGAGTTCCTGTCGTCTGGATTACAGACCGTGGAAAAATCCATACGAACCTTATTGTTTCACCATACATGAGCAAATACATTGTGCTGCTTCCCGGCGACGGCATTGGCGTGGAAGTGGTCGGAGAAGCCAAAAAAATCATTGATTACCTGTCGGAGCGATACAAAATGGGTATCCGGACCGGGACCTACCTGGTCGGAGGCGCGAGTCTCGACAGCTGCAACGAACCCGTCAAAGATGAAGTGGTGGATGCGTGCCTGAAGGCCGACGCCGTACTCCTTGGTGCCGTGGGCGGACCGAAATGGGATGATTATCCCGCTGAAAAACGTCCAGAAAAGGCACTGCTGCGTCTGCGCAAGGACCTCGGGCTCTACACCAACCTGCGTCCGGTTACCGTTTTTGATTCGCTGAAAGACGCCTCCCCCCTGCGTCCCGAGGTGGTCGACGGGGTGGATCTGCTGGTGGTGCGCGAACTCACCGGCGGACTCTATTTCGGGCAGCCGAAGGGCATTTCCGAAGAGAACGGCACCGAGGTAGGCGTTGACACCATGCGCTACACGGTCCCCGAGATTGAACGGATTGCCCGGGCCGCTTTTGATGCCGCCCGCGGACGCCGCAGCAAAGTGACCTCTGTGGACAAAGCCAACATCCTTGCCAGCTCCCAGCTCTGGCGCAAAACCGTGGAACGCATAGCCGGTGAGTACCCGGATGTGGCCCTGGAGCACATGCTTGTGGATAATTGCGCCATGCAACTCATCCGCAATCCCTCACAATTCGATGTCATCCTCACCGAAAACATGTTCGGGGATATCCTGAGCGATGAGGCAGCGATGCTGACCGGTTCGATCGGGATGCTGCCCTCGGCCAGTCTGGGCGACGGTCCCGGCATGTATGAGCCCGTGCACGGATCTGCTCCTGATATAGCGGGACAGGATATCGCCAATCCGCTGGCGACCCTGGCTTCGGTGGCTTTGATGTTCCGCTATTCACTGGATCACGAGGAAGCAGCCCGGGCCCTCGAATCGGCCATCAGCCATGTGCTGGACAATGGATTCAATTGCAAGGACATGAGCCGTCACGCCCGCAAGGTGCTGTCGACCTCTGCCATGGGCAACCAGGTCCTGCAATCACTCAAACAGATTCATACACCTGCCTAGATTCTTCGCCATGCTGAAAGGAAAAAAAATCGCCATCATCGGTGCCGGTAAAATGGGTGAAACACTGGTCACCCGGCTGCTTTCCACCGGCACGCTCAAGAAAGAGCAGCTTTATGTCACGGCCAAGCACGACTCCCGTATCGCCTATTTCAACGAGAAATTCGGCGTGAAAGGATCCACAGATAATGCAGAGGCGGTCCGTGATGCCGACATCATCCTGCTCTGCGTCAAGCCGCAGATCGCCCCGAAGGTTATCGCCTCCATCCGCGAGTCCATCAACGCCGAACAGCTCGTAATCTCGATCATGGCCGGCTTCACGATCGCGCAGCTTCAAAAAGCCCTGGTCCTCCCCCTGCCGGTAATCCGCGCCATGCCCAACACCCCCAGTGAGATCGGGGCCGGAATGACGGTTCTGGCTTCCGGCAACAAAACCAACGGGGAGCAGATCCGGTTTGCAGAAGCACTTTTCGGCGCCGTCGGCAAAACCATGGTGCTGGACGAGAAATATTTCGATGCAGTGACCGGACTGAGCGCCAGTGGTCCGGCCTTCATCTATGTTGTGATCGAAGCACTTGCCGAGGGTGGTGTCAAGTGCGGCCTTCCGCGCGATGTATCCACGGCTCTTGTAGCCCAGGCCTGCCTCGGGGCGGCGCGCATGGTGGCCGAGACCAAGCAGCATCCGGCCATTCTGAAAGATCACGTAACAACACCGGCCGGATGTACCATTGACGGATTGCTCAAACTTGAGGAAGGCGGCATCCGCGTCACCATGATCAAAGCTGTGGATGAGGCAGCCCGAAAAGCCAAGATACTTGGCGCGGAATAATTTTTTTGTAACAATCTGCCATTTCACCACTCCTCTTGGTAGTTAGCATCTACAGACGGCTAATGTAATACCTTTCATGCAGTGCCTTTCATATTAGTACCTCTTAAAGTAGCAACACGTAGTACCTCACAAAGCAGAACCAAGCAACAACTCATAAGTAGTAACAAGTAGTACCTTTCAAAGCAGTAAAAAGCAGTACCTCAAAAAGCACGATACATCTACTGCTCATGAACTCCGGCAGCCAGGTTATGGCCGGTCACCTAACCTGGCTGCTTTTTTATTTCCTGTCCATGCTTTTTTTTCCTATCCCCTGCCCGGCTTGCTGCATTGTCCCATCTTCTGCAAATGCCCGGGTGATGGATCCGTTCCGAAATTGATGATCCGTTCTTGAGTTAATGGATCCGTTCCGAGATTGATGAATCCGTTATGAGATTGATGGATCCGTTCGGAGCCGGCAATGAGACCTAATGTTGGACAACATGCTCCCTGCTCCACTCCCGGCGCACGGTCTGCATCTTTTTCAGCCGGTTCCATCGCGCCTCTTTTCTGGCCACGACCAGCAGCCATGTCGAACCAGCAATGACCAGTCCGGCCGCAAACAGCCAGATGGCCTGACGCAGGGTAAGCAGTTCGTATTCCATGACCACCGAAGCAATGGTCACCGACGTGGCATGCGAGATCGTGAATAGCAGCCATTCGGAGCTGAAGATGCGTCCGCGGAACGCATCGGGTGACCGCTTTTGAAGCAGCACGGTGCTCATAACCCAGTTGGCGCCGCTGGCCGTATGCGCCACAAATACCAGGACCAGCATCAGCCAGATCACTTCCAGCGCACCGATAATCAGGTATAACGTACCGGCCGATATCATGGCAAATCCCATCATCATCACCCATCGGCGCTCATCGCTGAAGTACCGGCGTATCAGCACAGGTCCAACCGCCGTCCCGAATCCGCGTGCGGAATAGAGCAGGCCCAGTCCGATGCTTCCGAGCATCAGTATCTCCTCCGAAACAAGGATCAGCATGTACACCAGTGCTCCCATAAAAAAAGTGATGGTCCCCTTGGCCAGGGCCGGACGCAGAATATGCGTATTGGAGAAAATAAACCGGTACCCGTCAATGATGCCCCGGACCGGATTGCGCAGTGACAGCATGGTCTCCTCGTCCCGGGCATGCGGGATGGTGGCGCGGAAAATGAACCAGGTCGACAGGATATAGCCCGTTCCATTGATGACAAAAACGGCATCGGTGCCCAGCCATGCCGTTGCCAGGCCGCCGATCCCCATACCGGTCGTAAAAATGACGCTCCAGGACAGGTTGGATATGATGTTGGCCTTGATCAGATCGTCGCCGGTAGTGATGTTGGGTATCGACGCCTGTTTGGCCGGCTCAAACACTGCCGCAAATCCCATCTGCATGGCTGTGAGCATGTAGACCAGCCACAGCAGGGACGGATCCCGCACAAAAAGGAAGCTCAACACGACCGCTCCGCGCCCGAAATCGCACAGCAGCATCAGTATGCGCCGGTCAAACCGGTCGGCCAGATACCCTGCGAAAGGCGACAGCGCGGCAAAAGAGACAAACTTGGTGATGATTACCAGTCCCAGAAGAAACTCGGAGTCGGAAAAATCGAGGATGATCGTGAACACGGCGATCACTCCAAACCAGTCACCAAAATTGGATATGATCTGGCTCAACCAGACCCTGCGGAACTGATGATTCTCCCTGAGCAGGGTCAGATATGGTGCTAGTCTGTTCAATGTGTTCCCGTGCTTCCGAATCCTCCTTCACCCCGCTCCGATTCCGGCAGTTCCTCAACACCTTTTACAGCGGCCCGGATCACGGGAGCGATCACCATCTGCGCGATGCGATCGCCATGCCTGATTTCAAACGGTTCATCTCCCAGGTTAACGGCCAGCACTTTCACTTCCCCCCGGTAGTCGGCATCAATGGTCCCGGGTGTATTGAGCATGGTGATACCATGCCGGAAGGCCAATCCGCTCCTGGGACGTATCTGCGCCTCGTATCCCTGCGGCAAGGCCATCTGGAGTCCCGTCGGGACAAGGGCGCGACTTCCCGGCTCCAGGCGCAACGGCTCATCCAGTGCCGCCCTCACGTCGAGTCCCGCCGAATCCTGAGTGGCATATGCCGGCAATTCAAGACCTTCTGCATGAGGCAGCTGTTTGAAAAAAACATTCACGGAATTCATACGGTAATAGTATTGGATAAGATGTCGCCATGACTACTGCCAACTCTGTTGCAGTGTCAATGGCAGTTGCAGTGTCAATGGTGGTGTCAGTCGGGTTGCTCAGGTGGAGCAACCCATATGAAGCAACATCAGTTCAATCGCTCATATTCCGTGAGACGCACCCGCACGCTGCCGACCCAGATGGAAACACGCGCCTCGAGCGGTATGCGCAGTTCATCATCCATGAAATAGCCTGTAAATTCGCCGGAAAAACCGAAAGGACCGTCGAAGCCGGCGTAGCCATCCATAGTGTATGCCCTGATCTGCTTGTCCGGAAAAGCCGGCGAGCTGTAGGATATGGTCTCCGAAGAGAAGTTCATCCGGATTTCGGATTGCTCATTGTCGATGTAGATCGGATAGACCCTGGACTGGTCCGTCCCCGCAAAAAGCCGGGAATAGTACATCACGCTAGGTCCGCCATCGGCCAGACAGTCCAGCTCAAGCGTATCCAGCAGTTCCCCATCCTCGAAGCTGTAGACATGCCCGGCCTCATAATCGAAATCAAAGAGATAGCGTTCCATGCGCTCATTGTGCATGGAGTCATGCCAGAACAGCAGCCCATAAGGTATGGTGTCATTGACTGCCATGAAGTTATGGTAGTGGTGCTCACGGTGCCCGACGAGGGGTATCCTTCTGTTGGATACCATTTCAGTGACCATATGGAAAGCCTTGGTGTCACGATGAACCGTATCCTCTTTCAGATAGACATGAACGTTGCCCAAACGCAGGAAACCGTAGCGCACCTCGTAAGTGAATCGTTCGTTGGCATCTACCAGTTCATGGATATCCGGATTCGGGTCCCCATCCATGAGGCCATCTGACTTTTCCCCGGCAACGCCCCCCTCCGGCACTTCTGATACGGCAATAGCATCCGGTCCGCCGTTGGTCTCTCCTCTGAGCGCCAATATTACAATAAAAAATGCCAGGAGCAGCAATCCGGCCGGAATGTGATAGCGCATCAGGATTCTCCTTCGATAAAATTTTGCAGTGCATCTTCATCAAAACCAACCATGATCGCTTCCCCTTTGCGCAGCACGGGACGTTTGATCATGGTCTGATGCTCGAGCAACACCTCGAACAGGTCATTGTCGCTGAGTTCCTTGTCCGGTAGACCCAGCATTTTCCATGTGCGGCCCTTGCGATTGACCAGGGTATCAAGCCCTGCCCGCATGACCAGTTCCGCCAGTTCGTTGGGACTGAGCGGATCCTTTTTCACATCCCGGAAAGAGTAGGAAATACCCTTGTCGGAGAGCCATTCCTTTGTTTTTTTTATGGTATTGCAGTTGGTAATGCCAATTACTTCCAGCATAATTCGTTATTTTAACGTTAAATGATGCCCGTGCACACGGCAGAGCATGGAAATTACATATTAATTCACGAAAAAAGAGAAGAAAAGGTTCCCGGAAGTCAACCGTTTTGAAAAGATGAAGCCAGCAAATGAAAGTATATCGACACCGGCGAGACCCATGACCGGACGCAGCAGAATCAGTGAAGGGCTCAGGACGGCGTTTTCCGGACCGGCCTCGCGGAACCGATCGCTCCTGCCGGCCCTGGCTCTGCTGGTCATCCTGCTGTCCGGTTGCGCAAGAAGCCAGGACCAGGTCGATTTCGAGCAGCAAGCCTACCGCACACCGCAAAATTATACGGAAACCACGCCCAACGGCGAGGTGGTCCGACGTGATGAAGACGACTGGCGCATCGGTCCCATGTTCCAGGGATTTGTGGAAATACAGATACCGCCACACCCGAATCCCACCCGGGGAGAGCCGGTCAGGGTTGAATTGATCGTGACCGGAGTCGGTACGGTAAACGGATTGCGGGCCATATCCTACTTTGACATGTTCGATGAACGTTCCATGATCACCCACTACATTCACGACCGGAATCCGCTTGACTTCGGCGCCCTGATATTCAACATCTATCCCGCCGAATTTGATTTAGGCAGAAACTACAGCAATGCCCGAAGCAGGAACGACGGGCTCCACCGGCTCTTCATTTATGATAACCGCTGGAACCTGATTACATATGGCGACATCAAACTCAAATAAAGCGAGACAAGCCCATGTCCAAAATCACCGAAAGCCAACGGCAGATCCTGCAGCTTCTGATCTATGCCGAGTCCTATGACCACATCCGCCAGGAAACCGGCCTTTCGCCTGGCGAGGTCCGCGACGACCTGATCACGCTCATGCATAAAAACATGATCGAGGTGTTCGAAAGTGATGGTGGCACTGTTGGCACAAAAGTGCGACATTTCGACAATGACAATCCGGGGTCCTTTTTTTACAGGGCCACCAAATCGGGACTTGGTGCCATGAGGCCCCAGGGCAGCCCGCGTGCATGACATACCTGCAAACATATCCTCCTGCTGCTACCTATGAAAAGACAGGTCATATCGGGTGACACCGAATACCAGATCACCTATCATCTGGAACAGCATATCGCTGAGCTGGGTGGCCACTCCTATCCCTATGAATGGGAAAACCTTGGCGGAGGAGAGTTTCACATGCGGACCGGCACGGGCAACTACCATGTGCAAGTTCTGGAACGGCAGCCGGACGGGTATCTTCTTTTTCAGGTGAACGGAAAACTCTACCGCACGCGCGTCAAGGATGAGATACAGCAGCTGCTCAGTGAAATGGGGTTCAACTCAGGCCCGACACCCGGCGAGATCCGCCTTACCGCTCCCATGCCCGGCAAAGTGTTGCAGGTCCTGGTGGATGAGGGCGGCGATGTGAGCACGGGCGATCCGCTCGTCATACTGGAAGCCATGAAGATGGAAAACGAACTGCGCGCCCCCGGAAACGGACGGATACATGCCATTCACTGTCGGACTGGAACCTCCGTGGAAAAGCACCAGGTTCTGGTCACCATCCGCGACGCCCGGTCAAATGGCAACACCAGATCGGAGACAGGAACCTGAGACAGAAATTTGGGACGGAAACCTGGAAAAAGGCCCGAGATAGTAAATCTGATGAAGACCCGGAACAGAAACTGGAACAAAGACCCGGGACACAGACCCCGGACAAACACATATAACGCTAACACCTAAAAGACGTACCATTGGACAAATTTCTTATCCAGGGAGGCACACCTCTCAACGGCACCATGACCATCAGCGGATCCAAAAACGCCGCACTTCCGCTCATGGCCGCAGCGCTTCTGGCTGACGGACCGGTCACCATCACCAATGTCCCCATCCTGAACGACATTTTTACGTTCAACAAGGTGATTGCCGAAACCGGCGCCGAAGTAAGCTACGACAAGGAGGAGCGGAAGCTGACCATTGATCCGA
>SKYW01000047.1 GCA_007127695.1 Balneolales bacterium
GGAATCCGAAACCGGGAATCCGAAACCGGGAATCGCTAACCCTGACCGAAACTAGCGCACCACGGTCATCTTCATCGTGTCGGTACGCCCTTCCGCCCGAAGCACGGCGATATAAACCCCGCTGGCCAGCTGCGCGGCGTCGAAGCTCACGAACTGGACCCTGGCATCGGCAACACCGTCGAACAGCGTGGTCACGCGCCGTCCGAGAATATCGTAGACGGTAACCTCGGCCGGACCCGGTTCTCCAAGGTGAAACTCGATGATGGTGGATGAGTTGAACGGGTTGGGGAAATTCTGGTAAATGGTTGCCCTGTCGGCCAGTTCCTGTGTGTGGATGTATTCGCCGGGCGGACTGATTTTGAAATCCAGTCCCCGGGCCGTCGCAACCTGCTGGCGCAACTCGCTTACCGTTTCCCCCCAGGCATAGACAAATCCTGCACGGACGCTGGCGTACGGATGTATGGTATACGGTCCGGTGGAGGTCACCAGGGAAATGTCGGTGCCGGAAATGGTGGTGCGTTCGGTTCCGGCAGTAAGCGACAAACGCTTTTCCTCTTCGGTGAATCCATCGAAATTGGCCTGGTCCAGACGGTAATAAACTCCAAAGCTGAGACTGTCTTCGCGCGTACGGGCAGCGATAAGGGACATGGGGGACGCGTTGTCGATGGCAAATGCGCTGCCAACAGCACCGAGTTGGGCGGAAGTCACAAAGGGTCCGCCCCCCGGAGCGTAAGCATAGATGAGACTGTCTTCCGGGACAAATCCCGTGTTGTTATTGCCGGCATCGCGAATATCCCAGTCGTTGAAAAGCCCGAGGTGGAGATCACGGTAGGTGTGCAGGCCGGCGTTCATCAGCTCGTAGACCACAATAACGGCCTGATCCAGTCCCGGCTGATCAAAGGCGTATGTTTCCATCTTCACCCTGAGATCTTTTGCAAGGGGATGTTCGGTGGATTTGAAAACGGCGTGTCCGTCCAGATCGGACACTGATGGCGGAGACCGGAACCGGTAGTTTTCCAGCGGCAGGAAGTGCCGGTTGATGTCATCTGTTTCACGCACCTGGTCAACCACAACTTTGGCCGGATTGAAGAGGAAGTCGTAATCGCCCACAGCGGAAATCATCAATCCGCCTTCAAAAAGCACATTTTCGTAGTCGCCCGGCAGGAAACCGACGCCCCCGTAAGCGGATAGCGCATCCAGATATCCAATAGTCCCGTCCGAGGAAAAGGAGGTGGTGATGGTGTTGATATCGACGATGTCAAACATCAGTCGCTCATACTCGATCATGCTGAAATCGTTGTAATCGCTTGCCGCTTCGGAGAGATCCAACCGGAAAAGCGGGATATCATCCAGCCGGTAGTCACGTGAAATGTCGATGTCGAATGTGATGGTGAATGCCTGATTTGTATTGATGGTGCCTGTTGTGAGGGTTGCCGGATCGATGCTGATGCCTTCCTGCAGCACTTCCAGCATCAAGGTGGATGCGGATGTGGGCGCACCGAAATTGACGCCCTCCAGGATTAGTTTGCCCTGTTGGCCAAGGTTGATTTTTCCTCCGTCGCCGGTTTCGAAGGAGTAGTCGGTGATCCGCAATCCGGGTTTGATATTGACCAGGGCGGCATGGGCATCGATCAGTCCCATGCCCAGCCTGTTGTCGTACCTTTCGTTGGGATTGGAGTTGTCGATGGGATTGGCATTGGTCCGGATCTGGCTGGCGATGCGCTGCGGCGACCAGTCCGGGTTGGCTGCCTTGATCAGTGCCGCCAGTCCGCTCACGACCGGAGCGGCCATGGAAGTCCCGGTGCTTCTTCCGTATCGCGGCTGCCACTGGTTTTGCGCTTCAAAATAATCAAAAACAGTGCTCAGAATGTTCTCGCCGGTTGCAAACACATCCAGATAGTAGCCGTAATTGGAAAAACCGGAGATGAGGTCGGTGAAGCTGCGGTTCACCGATCCCACAGTGAGCACATCATCAAAGGCGGCGGGATAAAACAGGACGTCACTGCCGTTGTTGCCGGCGGCAGCCACCACAAGCGATCCGGATGCGGTGGCGAATTCGACCACATCCCGCCCGAATTCCGAAAAGTTGGTGCCGCCGAAGCTGCAGTTGATGACATCGGCATCGTTAATGGCAGCGTAGAGGATTCCATGATAACCGTAGGCAATGCTTCGCGGATACTCGCGCGTGCCGCCTGTTTTGATGGGCATGAACGTGGCATGGAACCCGGTCCCGGCTATTCCAATACCATTGTCGGTGTCGGCGGCCGCCGTGCCTGCCACATGGGTTCCGTGTGTTGAAAAATTGCCGACCGGGTTTCCGTTCTGGACCGGCACTTCACCGGCAAACACATCCCCGCTTTCCCAGAAATTCCAGCCGATAGTATCGTTGCGGATTTCCCAGGGGAAGAAGCGGTCGGCCCGCCCAGGTTCGGGATTCCGCCCTAGTTTGTTGATGAGGTCGGGATGTTCGTAGTAGACACCGCTGTCCACGATGGCAATGACCACGTCCGGCGATCCCTGCGATACAGCCCATGCTTGGTAGAAATTCTGGACAGCAAAATAGGTGTGGCCCTCCTCGCCTATCAGGGGGTCGTCCGGGATGAATTCTTCGGTGGTTTCATGCACATAGTGCGGTTCTGCGTAGATGACGCCGGGCAGTTTCCGGATGTCTCGGGACAGTTCCAGCGGATCATCACCCGCCGAATAGCTTATGAAGTAGGTGCGTTCCAAACCGGCGGCAAGTTCCTGCAGCCGACCGGGCTCAATGCCTGCCCGTTTGAAGCGCATGATTTCCTGCGAGGCGCCCTGACGAAAGACCGGCTCCATGGAGCTGACACCAAAAGTCTCCATATGTGCTGTGAGGATGGCAC
>SKYW01000094.1 GCA_007127695.1 Balneolales bacterium
CCGCTGCTTCGATGCAGTTGCGGATCACATCCTCCGGGACGGGTTCCTCTGAAAACTCCCGGACCGTCCGCCTTTTTTTTATCAGCTCAAGGAAAGAGCGGGAGCGTCGGACAAGCTCGTCCGCACCGGGTTTTTCATACTCAAGCGGGGAGAAATTAATGTTGTCTGCCATATTTTTAGTAAAGCAAATGATATAGAAAAGGACTACAGGCAAAAAGTAAGGGATTCACGACAAAAAAACCCGCTTGGTCCTGCAAATTTGAATGTATCGACACAAGCATACCCAAAAGACATCAGATGCAAGAAAACAGGTAGTAGAAGCTGGTTCAGGTGCCGTAAATATGCAGGATGTTATCTGACAGATATTCCGTAGTTTGATATATTACGGAGCATCATTTCTTCGTTGCGTCAAGATGCCTTGCATCGTATCAGGAAACAGGGTACCGGATTTTTTGTCATTATCATGATGAATCTTATTGCCACCGAACTGAGTTATTTTTTTGAAAAAAAAACCACCAGAATCAATCTCAAGAGACTCATCCTGTTTCTGCTGATTTTGATAGGAGTGGTTCTGCTGTTTTCGTTCATTTTCCAGGTGATCAGCCGTCACGAAGGGCAGGAGCATAGCTGGATATCGGGGCTGTATTGGACACTGGTTACCATGTCCACGCTTGGTTTCGGCGATATCGTTTTTGCATCAGATATAGGCCGGATCTTTTCCGCCGCCGTTTTGATTACCGGGGTCGTTTTCCTGCTGGTCATGCTTCCGTTCACCTTCATCCAGTTCTTCTACGCCCCCTGGCTGGAGGCGCAAGCCCAGGCACGCGCACCTCGCAGACTGCCGGCTGAGACCAAGAATCATATCCTGATCACAAAATACAACAGTGTTGCCATAGCGCTGATCGAGAAACTCAAGGCATTTCAGTACAGGTACTGGATCGTTGTTCCGGAGCTTTCAGAGGCACTGGAAATCAGTGACATGGGTTACGAGGTGGTCCATGGCAACGTGGATGATCCGGAAACGTGGAAGAAGCTGCAGGTGGAGCAGGCCGCCATGGTAGTGGCCAACGACGACGAGCGGGTAAATACCAACGTCACATTTACCGTTCGCGAGCTCAGCGAGTCAGTTCCTGTCATTTCTTTTACCAACACTGACGATGCGGTCGACATTTTGAAGCTTGCCGGCAGCAATCTGGTCCTGAATCTGTCTGAAATGATGGGACAAGCGCTTGTACGACGGGTAGTGAGCGGCAGTGCACGGGTTCACGTGATAGGCCGGTTCCAGGAGCTGGTAGTCGCGGAGGCGCCGGCCGTGGAGACACCCCTTGTGGGAAAAACACTCACCGAAACCCGCATGAGGGAACTGACAGGGGTTAATATCGTCGGCATATGGGAGCGGGGAAAGTACCAGATAGCCTCATCGGATACCCTGATCAAAGAGCAAAGCATCCTGGTTCTTGTGGGAACGGTTGCCAGCCTGCGCCGGTACGACGAACTTATGGGAATTTATCACGCTACCGACGCCCCGGTTATCGTTCTCGGCGGTGGAAAAGTGGGGACTGTAGTTGCCAGGGCACTTAAGGAACGCCAGATTCCTTTCAAGATAGTAGAGCGGCATGAAGAGCTGGATACTTTTTCAGAGCATCATATAGTGGGTGATGCGGCTGATTTCTCGGTTCTGAAAGAAGCAGGGATCGATGATGCGCACACCGTGATCATCACGCCGAACGAAGACGACACCAATATCTATCTGACCTTGTACTGCCGCCGGCTTCGTCCCGAAATCCAGGTCATTTCACGCGCCACACTGGACCGGAACCTGCATACCTTGCGTCGCGCCGGCGCCGATTTCAGCCTGTCCTATTCCACCATGGGAGCCAATGCCATTTTCAATTACCTGCAAAGCGGGGAAATGGTCATGCTTGCAGAGGGACTTAACATATTCAAGGTGGATATGCCTGAGAAAATGTGCGGTAAGAAGATCAGCGATCTTGAACTCCGCGACCGCACGGGATGCACCATCGTCGGAATTGAAAAAGATGGCGAAATCATCCTGCAGCCGGAACCCGATTTTGTACTCAAAAAGGTGCAGAAAATCATTATTATCGGTACCCTGGAGTCTGAGAAGAGGTTCTGGAAGTATTACAACGACGGAAAGCCCTCGGAGGGACGCAGAAAGTTTTTCAGTAAACGCATGCAGAAATCCATGAAGCGCTCCCGGTTCCTTTCCAGTAGTTAGTTGCTGTCGTCAGCCGCTGGTTTGCCAATAAAAAAAAAGCCTGCCGCAACATACTCGCATTGTCGCAACAGGCTTTTACAGATTGTATAAAACGATACCCTGATCTAAAGAACTCAAAGATTCAGGAAATGCGTGAAGCTGCGTATCACATCAGGACTGCGGTACCCATGAGACGCACCATCCGGCAGGATGGACCGGACCGGCAAACAGGGTGCAGCCACCGCATTGCGGGCCGTGCTGGTCATCAATCCAGTACTCGCAGTTGTCGCAGCGCTCTTCTGGGTTTGGCGTTTCAGCAACGTATTGCAATGTTTCGCGAAGCTGGATGTCACTTTCACTGAGCCCGGAAAGATCGGCGCAGGGATCGGCAGCTTCCGTGGCTTCCTCACCGTTGCCGCATCCCTTCAGGAATACACCGGCGCCGGCACCGGCAAGACCAAGCATGGAAAGTTTTCCTAAAAAGGCTTTTCTACTGATCGAATTGTCTTTACTCATGGCTGAATTATTTTGGTTTAGGGACAAAAAAAACGGGATGAATCACACGATAACACCTGCGATCAACATCATTAAGCTAATAATTAAAAGAATCAAACGGAAACGGGTCGAGAAATAGAACGGGCGTATCCAGAATCCGAAGCCCCAGCGTCGTCGGATCAGCCATTCGTAATAATGCGACCGTTGCAGCGCGCCGAGTGCTATTGTGACGTGCCCGTGCAGTATCGTCAAGCTCAACGGGAAGGCAAAAAGGAAGGTTCCTGCATACAGCCAGAATTCGGGGAAATCAAACCACAGCCCTATGATCGCATAGGGCCAGGCGAACAGGATGAAGAGCGGAGGAGTCAGCAGGATATTGATCCAGCTGATCCTCCGAAAGTTGTGTTCACTTAACTCTTTCCTGTTTGCCATGGTTGTCTTTTCAAGCGTTGCTGCCGCTTGCCTTGGTACTGCTTGCTTTGCTATCGTTTGCTTTGCTATCGCATACGTTGATCAAAGCTGTGATGCTTCTTCCAGCGCCCGCCTCCGCGCTTCCTCAAATTCGTCACCCGGTGTCCACCGACGCATTTCATCGGCGTTTGCGATGTGCAAGGCTACACGGTAAATCAGCTTCAGGTCCGCCATCGCACCGGAGAGGTCCCACCAGTCATGGATGCGGTCGTGTACCGTGTGATAAATCTTGTTTCTGTACTCGGCAATCTGGTCATGGTAGTCGTCCGGCTTGTCAACGAACTGGGTGCCGGGATTTGGATAAAGTGCAGGCACGCCCACCCGGGCAAAGGAGAAGTGGTCGGAACGGTAGTAAATTCCCTGTTCCGGACGCGGATCCGGTTTGACGATCCGGTCGAGCCGTTCGGCTTCTTCAGCAAGGATCTCGTCGATGTCCGACCTGCCGTAACCGACAGCCACAAAATCTTTTGTTTCACCGAAGATATTGGTGGCATCGAGATTGATGTTGGCGGAAATCTTGCCGGCGTGCACTGGTGGATTTTCGGCGAAGTAGCGGGAGCCAAGCAGTCCGGATTCTTCGGCAGTCACCGAAACAAAATAGAGGCTGCGGCGGATATCTTCCGGCTCCATCTGGTAAAGCCGCGCCAGATTGAGCATGAGGCTCACACCGCTGGCATTGTCCCATGCACCGTTGAAGATGGAGTCGCCATCCACTGGTGCTCCGATGCCGAGATGGTCATGGTGGGCGGAAAAAACAACGGCTTCCTCTGCCAGTTGCGGATCTGATCCGGTGATTTTGCCAACTACATTCTGTCCGGCAATATCGCGGTAGACGGCATCCATGGAGGCATCGATGCGTACGCCTGTGAGTGGAATCGGCTCAAAATAGGGGCTCTCGGCGGCATCCAGCATGTCCTGCAAATTGAGTCCGGCCATTTCAAACAGCTCGCGGCTGCGGTCGTGGGTCAGCCATCCGTTGAATTGTGTGGCCGGTTCCTCATCCTCGAACACGAAGAGCCGTTCCCGGCTCCAGCTGTTGCGGACGACATCCCAGCCGTATCCGGCCGTTTCATCGGTGTGGATGATCAGCGCGCCAAGGGCGCCTTTTTCGGCGGCTTGTTCAAATTTATAGGTCCAGCGTCCGTAGTAGAGGCGGTTGCCGCCATCAAACCGGTCCTCATGGGTCACCGGGTTGAAATTTTTGAAAACAAGCACCTTGCCGGATACATCGGCTCCCTTGAAGTCATCCCAGTCCTCTTCCGGGGCCTCGATGCCGTATCCGACATAGATCATTTCGGCATCACGCACGTCGACCGACTGCTGCGTATGCGCCGGCCAGGCCATGGCATCGTCCTGGTAGGCCAGCGGGACCCGCTGGTTGCCCGACCGAAGCGACACATTTACATTGTGGGCAACTTGTCCCATCAGAGGCACATCCTGGGTGTAGGAGCCGTCGGGCATGCCGGGTTCCACGCCAAGCTCTTCAAACTGGCTGATGACATAGGCCACCGTCATTTCTTCGTACACGGTGCCGGGCGTGCGGCCGCCGAACTCATCGGATGCCAGGACTTCGACATGTTCCAGGATGTGCTGCTCGCTCATTGGTCCGGGCAACACGCCGCAGTCGTGGGTCGGACCGCAAGCGAAAGCAGCAAACAGAATGGTGACGGTCAAAAGAGAGAAATAGATTTGTTTCATTTTTTTGGATTCCGTTTTGATTTCAGTTTTGAGATGGGAAAGATCGGTGGCTTATATCCGGCTGGCGATCAGCATTTCGATATCGCGGTAGGGCATGTCGAAGAGCTGTGCGAGCGATTTTTTTGTAAGCTGGTTTTTGTAGACGTAAGTGCCGTTGCGCAGGCTGACATTGGTCCAGAGCGCCTCGCGCAGTCCGCCGGCATCGCCGATATCCAGCAGAAAAGGTACCAGCAGGTTGTTCAATGCGATGGTGGCCGTGCGGGCGACATTGGACGGGATGTTCGGGACACAGTAATGGACCACTCCGCTCTCCATATACACCGGATCGGAATGGGACGTGGAACGGCTGGTCTCGATGCAGCCGCCCTGGTCGATGACCGCATCCACGATCACGCTGCCATCTTTCATGGTCCCGACCATGGTACGGGTAACCCAGCAGGGAGACCGGTGGCCTTCCACCATCGCCGCCCCGATCACCACATCGGCCACCTTGAGCGCCGAGGAGATGAACTGGTGCGTTGCCATGGCGGTGATGATCCGGCGGTCGAGCGAGTTCTCGAGGTGGCGCAGCTGTGCCAGGTCGGTGTCCATCACAAACACCTGCGCCCCGTACCCGAGGGCGGTGCGTGCGGCGTACTCGGCAATGATGCCGGCGCCCAGGATCACCACCGTGGCCGGCGGGACGCCCGATATGCCTCCGAGCAGGATCCCCTGGCCCTGCTGGTTGTTTTCAAGGTAGTGGGCTGCGATCTGGACCGACATGGATCCGGTGATCTCGTGCATCATGCGCACGATGGGGAAACTGTTGTCAGGCGATTTGATGAACTCAAAGCCGATCCCTGTAATGTTTTTGCGGATGATTTCCTTCAGGTAGCCCTCGGTGGTGTTGCCCAGATGCAGCGCGGAGATGATGGTCTGGTCCGGCTGAAGCAGTTCGTGCTCGCTTTCATCCGGCGGTGCCACTTTCAGGATGATCTCGGACTTCTTGTAAAGCTCTTCGGTGGACCAGACGATGGTGGCCCCGGCATCCGAGTACTCCTGATCGGTGAAACGGGCGTCCTCGCCCGCGCCTGCCTCAATATGGATTTCATGACCGTTGGCCTTCAGGTCCGCAACACCGCCCGGTGTGACCGCCATCCGTCGCTCATCCTTGGAACGTTCCTTCGGTAATCCTATCTTCATGCTGACGCGCGAGCCCGTGTATTCTTCGGTTTTTTCCAGTGTCTTCAACCCGAACTGGTGCGCCACCTGATAGGGGTTCATTATTTCCATGTAGGTACCGGAGTATTCGTGGAAGGATCAAAATGACAAATTATAAAAAAAAATGATGAATTGGATGCCATTTGATATCCGCGGCATCCTGCACCCTCGCGCCTTTGCAACCCGACAAGATGATACGGATATTGCAGCGTGCAGGCGCCGGCAATACGGCCCGGGAACACATCCACACCGATGAACATCAGACCCAAGAAATCACTCGGACAGCATTTTCTGAAGGATGGCAACATCGTCCGGCGGATCGTGGGGCACGTGCAGGCGGGCAAGGAGGACCGGGTTGTGGAAATCGGTCCCGGAACCGGTGCCTTGACCGTGCCGCTATCGGAACGGTATCCGGATCTGCATGTCTTCGAAGTGGACGAGCGGGCGATCGAGGTGATAGCGCGGCAGTGTCCCGGCGTCACCATCCATCCCGTCAGCTTTCTGGATGCCGACATTGCTTCGCTTCAAAAGGAGCCGGGGGAGCGTCTGTTCGTAGTTGGCAATCTGCCCTACTTCCTGACCAGCCCGATCCTGTTTCGTATCCTGGATCAGGGGTCGCTTTTTTCGCAGGCCGTGCTCATGATACAGAAAGAGGTGGCCGAACGGCTGGTGGCGCGTCCCCGTACAAAAGAATACGGTATTCTGAGTGTGCAGGCACAGGTTCTGGGAAAGGTGGAGCTTCTGTTTCCGGTTTCGCGACATGTTTTTCATCCACCTCCCAAGGTCGAAAGTGCGGTGATTTCGTACCGGCCGGGAAATGAGACGTTCCCGGGTTCGGTGGACGATCTTCCGGTTCCCCTGGCCCGGTTCAAGCTGGTGGTGCGCACAGCATTTCAACAGCGCCGCAAACGTCTTTCCAATGCACTCAAGGGTCTGTTCGGCGGCTCCTTTCCGGATGGATTCGATGCAGGCAGAAGGGCGGAAGAACTCGAGCCGGTGGAGTTTGTCCGGCTGGCGGAATGGCTGGAAAACAGGAGATGAACGAAGGGCGGAAAAGGCGGGGACGCTGCGCAAGGATCGGATGCACATCACAAATGTTGCAAGAGTAAAATATTCGCTGAACGCCAGCCGGTGAACAGTTGTTTTTGGCACTGTTAGCATTCGATTATGACAGAGTGCTAAAATGTAAAAAATACCTCTTGCGCAGTTAGAAGGCATTTCTTATTATTGGCACGAATATAAAACTGGCACTCATTAAGCAAGAGTGCTAAACATAATCACCACCAAACTAGAAGAGCAACATTATGGCAAGTATCAAACCTCTTAGTGACAGAGTACTGGTTCGCCCGGATTCCGCTGAAGAAAAAACCAGCTCCGGGATCATCATTCCTGATTCAGCGAAAGAGAAGCCGCAGCGCGGCACCGTGGTTGCGGTAGGAGACGGCCGGGTCGAGGATGGAAAGAAATTCGACATGTCGGTCAAGGAAGGCGACAAGGTGCTGTATGGCAAGTATGCCGGAACGGAGATCGAGATCGACGGCGAAGAGCTGATGATCATGCGCGAAAACGACATCCTCGGCATTCTTTCCTGATAAGCTTTCATTCAAACATATTAATCCATAAAACAGAAATCTGACCTATGTCAAAATTAATTCATTATAACGTCGAAGCCCGTGACGGCCTCAAGAAAGGGGTCGACAAACTGGCCAACGCGGTGAAAGTGACCCTCGGTCCCCGCGGACGCAACGTGGTCCTCGAAAAATCATTTGGCGCCCCCACGGTGACCAAGGACGGTGTGACTGTTGCGAAAGAGATTGAGCTGGAAGACAAAGTGGAGAATCTTGGCGCCCAGATGGTGCGTGAAGTGGCTTCCAAAACCAGTGACAATGCCGGTGACGGTACCACTACCGCCACGGTGCTGGCACAATCCATCATCCAGACCGGTCTCAAGAACGTAACGGCCGGTGCCAACCCGATGGACCTTAAGCGCGGCATCGACAAGGCGGTTGAAGCTGTCGTGGCCGAACTCAAGAAGATCAGCCGTGATATCAGCGATCGCAACGAAATCGCACAGGTGGGAACCATCTCCGCCAACAACGACGAGTTCATTGGCAACCTGATTGCCGATGCCATGGAGAAAGTGGGCAAGGATGGTGTGATCACCGTTGAGGAAGCCAAGGGCACCGACACTTCCCTGGAGACGGTCGAGGGTATGCAGTTCGATCGCGGTTACCTGTCGCCTTACTTCGTGACCAACGCCGACAAGATGACCACCGAATTGGAAGATCCTTTCATCCTGATCTACGACAAAAAGATCTCCAGCATGAAGGATCTGCTTCCGATACTCGAAAAGGTGATCCAGACCGGCAAACCTCTCCTGATCATCTCTGAGGATGTGGAAGGCGAAGCTCTTGCTACGCTGGTAGTCAACAAGCTTCGCGGCACGCTCAAGATTGCCGCAGTGAAAGCTCCCGGCTTTGGCGACCGTCGCAAGGCCATGCTCGAGGATATTGCAATTCTCACCGGCGGAACCGTAATCTCTGAAGAACGCGGATACAAGCTGGAAAATGCCACGCTTGACTTCCTCGGACAGAGCGCCCGCATCTCCATCGACAAGGACAATACCACCATCGTTGACGGAAAGGGCAAAGAAAGTGATATCAAGGCCCGCATCAACCAGATCAAGGCGCAGGTCGAGGATACCACGTCCGACTACGATCGTGAGAAACTCCAGGAGCGTCTGGCCAAGCTGAGCGGCGGCGTTGCCGTGCTCTACATTGGCGCCGCATCCGAGGTTGAGATGAAAGAGAAGAAAGCCCGTGTGGAAGATGCATTGCACGCTACCCGTGCCGCTGTGGAAGAAGGTATCGTGGCCGGTGGCGGCGTGGCTCTGCTGCGCTGCGCACATGTGCTTGAAAATCTGGAAGGCGAAAACCCGGATCAGAAAGTTGGCTTTGACATCGTGCGCAAAGCGCTTGAGTCGCCGCTGCGGATCATTGCCGGCAACGCCGGTGTAGAGGGCTCCATTGTCGTCCAGAAGGTCAAGGAAGGCAAGGACGCGTTCGGATACAATGCACGCACAGAGGTGTACGAAGACCTGACCAAGGCCGGTGTGATCGATCCGACCAAAGTGACCCGCACCGCGCTTGAAAATGCGGCTTCGGTTGCCGGTCTGATGCTCACCACCGAGGCGGTTGTTTTCGAAAAGCCCTCGAAAGATGATGACAAAGGAGCTGCTCCTCCCGATATGGGTGGAATGGGCGGCATGGGCGGAGGCATGGGCTTCTAAGTCCGTCCCCGATCCCGTCTTTCAGCACTGTCTGAAAGCCGAAATATAAACCCGGTATCCCGAACAGTTCGGGGTATCGGGTTTTTTTATTTCGGGAAATGGTTTTGCAAATGGTATTTCCGGATCAGTCTTTCAGCTTCTTTTCAATTTCTTCGTCCAGCAGCGCCGGGTTCTCCGTCATCTCATCCTTTGGCTCGGATACCAGGAACCAGGCTGCTGCTGAAAATGCGACCGTAATCGCGCAGATCACCAGCAGGATGGATTTGTTGTCCACGGCCTGCATGATATCCCCGACGGCGAAACTGGATACCAGCTGCGGCAGCACCACCGACAGGTTGAACAGACCCATGTAGAGCCCCATCTGGTTCTGTGCGATTTTCTGGGACATGATCGCAAACGGGAGGCTGATGATCGAGGCCCAGCCGATGCCTGCCACCATCATCAGGATGTAGAGCGTCCAGGGTGTGTCGCCCAAAAATACGATGAGCGTATACCCGATGGCCATGATGACCAGGGCCGTGGCGTGGACCCGCACCCGGCCGAACCTGTTGGCAAGCGGGCCGAGCGCCAGCACCGGGATGATCGCGGCTATCAGGTTCAGCGAAAAGAAGCTCCAGTTGACCACGCTGCCCACGCCCACGTCGGTGAGTTCGGGCATCCGGTAGGACACAAAGGCGAAAAAGTAGATGAACATGCTCTGCACGCCAATCCAGGAGAAGGAGTGCGCCGCCAGTACTTTCTGAAAGCCGATCTTACCGGCTTCTTCTTTGGATTTGCCTTCTTCCGATTTGAACAGGGTCTCACCGATCAGGTAGATGGTGACAATGAGGGCAAACATCTCGAAATAGTAGCCCGGGAATTCAAATCCGCTCAGGCGCTTGACGATGGCGTAGATGCCGTACATCAGGAACCCCCAGAGCGGACGTATGCTGATCAGGATGCGGGACAGGGAAGCGTCGCTGACACTTTGCGGCGTGTCGTCGTTTCCGGACAGTTCTTTGGCGATGGCATCCTCATCCTCTCCGTAGCGGCCCAGGTATTTCGGTTCCTTGATGAAGAACGGCGGTATCACCGAGAAGGCAAAAACCAGGAACACACCGAAATAGAGCAGGACGATGTTCCCGAAAATGGCGCCGATCGCATACGAAAGAACACCGAAGGTGCCCGAGACCGTCTGCATCCATGTATAGCCCTTGGTTCGTTCGCTTCCCTCCGGCGTGACATCGGCGATGATGGACCGGGTGGGATTGAACGAGATATTGATGGACAGGTCCAGGACCATCGAGATAAGGATCGCAATGCCGAGGATGCCTTCCAGCCCCAGTCCCGCCTGGATCACGCCGATGTTGGGCAGCGCCAGGATCATAAGCGAAGCCAGCACCCCGCCAATGACGATGAAGGCCCGCCGCCTTCCGTTCCATATCCAGACCTTATCGCTGATGATGCCGATGATCACCTGTCCCAGGATGCCGGCAATCGGACCGGTGGCCCAGACCAGTCCAATATCCGATATTTCGAGTCCATACTGGTAGG
>SKYW01000294.1 GCA_007127695.1 Balneolales bacterium
CAGGTCGCCGGTTGTGAAAATTCAGTTGGACGGGTCCTTCAGTCGATCACACGGGGTACCCGGAAATACTCGGAATCGGCATCCGGAGCATTCTTCAGAGCCTCTTCGTGATCCAAAGGGGGATGGGCCTTGTCTGTGCGGAACCCGGCTTTACCATCGGTCACATGTTCAAGCGGCGGAACGTTGGATGTGTCGACCTGTCCCAGCAGCTCCATGTAGCCAAGGATGTCATTCATGTCCTTGACCAGGTTTCTGGCCTCATCATCCGACAGTTGCAGGCGGGCGAGATTTGCCATGTAACGAACATCTTCCAGAGTAACCGACATAAAAAAAACTGATTTTAGAGTTAAGAATGCAGAAAAAGGAACACAGCAATTTACGAAATGTGCTGTCAAAGTGTAACTTTGGAGCATGCTTTCGACCCGGCGGTTGCTGCGTGTTGTCGCAGACGGAAAAGAAACGGGATCAAGGCGGTAAAAAACCCATGTTTGCACTATGATTTTTGCTGTTGATATATGTAGATTGCGCGCATGATCAAGAAAAAAGTCACTGTACAGAATGCCGCCGGTATCCATGCCAGGCCGGCTTCTCTTATCGTTAAGGAAGCGACCCGGTTTGAATCGGAGTTTCACGTTCACATGTATGGTTACCGGATAAACGGCAAGAGCATTTTAGGATTGCTGACCCTGGCGGCAGAGCAGGGATCCGAGTTGGAGCTGGAAATGGACGGACCGGATGAGGAAGTGGCGATGGAGCGGATTGCCTCCCTGTTTAACAACGGCTTTCGGATGACAGAAGAGTGAAGTGATCAATACCAACAAGAAGCACACACAGGTTTCCATGCAAGAAGAAAATGCGCATAAGCCAAATATCAGACGGAATGGCATCACGGCTGTGACCGGCCTGGTGATGGGGATTGCACGGATTTATACAAGGGGCAACATCAACATCAATCCGGATCCGGTGGATGAAGCCCGGCTGCCCGATGAGAAGAAAAAATTCCAGCAGGCTCGGAAAACCGTGGGGATGACCATGGAGCGGCTCTCGGATTTTGCCGATTCCCGGAATGACTCGGACACCCGCGACATCATGAATGCGCAATACGAGATCCTCAACGATCCGGAACTGGAAACCATGGTGTACCAGCTTATCGACCAGAAAAGCGTCCGGACGGAGAAAGCCATTTATGACGCCTTTCAACACTATATCGATCTCATCAAATCCGCCGATAAGTCCTTTCTTGTCTCACGTCTTTCCGATCTGCGTGATATGCGCGACCGGTTGATCCACAACGTGCAGCAGCTTGCCGTGATTGCAAGTTTTGGCAAGGATGCCGTCATGGTGTCAGAAGATGTGTCGCCCATTGAGGTGATCACCTTCGCCCGGAACGGTGTCAAGGGCATTATCTGTACAGCAGGCGGACTCACATCCCATGCCTCCATCATTGCCAATGCGATGGGCATTCCAATGATCATCGGTGCGAAATCGGTATTGCGCACTGTTCAGGATGGCGACACCATCATCCTTGACGGCTACGGACAGAATGTCATTGTGCGACCGGATGATGAGACCTCGAGTTCCTACACGCGTGTGATCAAACGGCAGAAAGAGGAGGACAAGTTTCTCCGTCATGTCATTGAAAAACCCCCCGAGACCCTGTGCGGCACCAGGATCGAGCTTCAGGCGAATATCGATTTTGAGGATGAGGTGCTGAACATTAACAAGTACCGTGCGGAGGGGATCGGACTGTTGCGGACCGATACGCTGCTCATGAACGCCGGACCACTGACCATGGACAGGAGCAGGCAGGAGGAGTTTTGCCAGACGGCCTACTCCGGCAGCGGATCAGGCATGGTCACGGTACGTCTTCTTGACGTGGGCGGAGACAAGCTGCTCAACATCAAGTCCAAAGAAGCCAATCCTTTTCTCGGCTGGAGAGGAGTGCGGATTCTGCTCGATCGCAGAGAGCTGCTTCAAAGCCAGCTGGAGGCCATTTGCCGCGTTGCCGGCAGATATCCGGGAAGGACACGCATACTGGTTCCCATGATCTCCAACCTGGATGAGTTTCTGGAGGTTAAAAAGGAGCTGGCGGATATGCAGGGCACACTGGATAAGCGGGGGGTTCCGGTGGACCGGAAAGTCAAACTGGGAATTATGGTGGAGGTGCCCAGCGTCGCGCTTCAAATACGCCAATTTGCTCCTCATGTGGATTTTTTCAGTATCGGCACCAACGACCTTACACAGTACACACTCGCGGTGGATCGGGGCAACAACCTGATTGCCTCTCTGTACCAGCCGCTGCACCCGGCAGTTCTTACGTTTATCTCAATGACTGTCCAGGCAGGTGAAGAGTTCGATATTCCGGTTGCCGTGTGCGGGGAGCTGGCTTCCGATCCTTTTGCGGCCCTTGTCCTTGCCGGTCTTGGGATCCGGGAGCTGAGCATGACGCCGAGACTTATACCAAAGGTAAAGCAGGCAGTGCGACTGCACGATCTGGAGGAAATCAAGGCGATTTCCAAAAAAGTCATGAGCTGCAACACCCGCAGCGAGCGGGAGACCATCCGGGCAGAATGGCGCGAAGCATATGAGCTGAAACTGAAAGAAGAGCGTTCGAAGATAATAGCTCTATAAAATAGAGCTATTAAATCCGAAAGTATTTGAAGTATTGCCGCATTTTAGCTAAATACTTAATTGTAAAAGCGCTTGCATGAGAACTATGCGTAGGAGAATATGCGCTCAATCATAAATTATTTAACATTAAATAATAAAATACAAAAATAAATTAGGTGGAAAATCTTTACAACTGAATTTAATTATGGTA
Organism: Balneolales bacterium; assembly: GCA_007127695.1. Classification (GTDB taxonomy): domain Bacteria; phylum Bacteroidota; class Rhodothermia; order Balneolales; family Natronogracilivirgulaceae; genus SKNL01. Next base: position 2,822 of record SKYW01000294.1, read on the forward strand.
TATTTGTTTTGTCGCTGTTTTCTGGAACATCAAAAAAAAACTGATATCATGATTGAAAAAAAATTTACACCTAAGAGAACCATTTGCAAGGTAACCTTCCGCGTACCGGAAGAGTGGGCTGAAAGAGAAGTTGCCGTTGTCGGTGATTTCAATGAGTGGGATACCGAAGCCAACAAGCTGGAACAAAAGAACGGCTCCTGGGAGACCACGCTTCGGCTGGCACCCCAGACAGAGTATCGATTCCGTTATCTGCTGGACGGCGAGCGCTGGGCTAACGATGACTCGGCGGACGGTTACGCTACCAATCCCTACGGTACCGAAGACTCGCTGCTTATTATCGGCAGCTGATCCTTTTTTTACAGAGTAGGACTGCACGGCCAGTCATGCCTTGCTGTGACAACGTTTCACGGCGGACATGAATGGCCGTTTTTATTTCTTTCAGGACCTCAAAAATGAGGTCATTTTTTTGTATCATCAGAAAAAACAACCGGAACATATTCTGCTGCATTGTTCGATATCGCAACCTTTTACCGCTTGCTGCAAACCGATTGGCTGGGACGGCGTTTCTGGTATTTCCGTAAACTGGAATCCACCAACAGGTATCTGCACGACTTGCCGGATGAGCGTCTATCACACGGTTTGGTGTGCCTGGCTGACAGCCAGCTGAAGGGAAAAGGACAGTTCGGCAGAAACTGGTATTCCAGTCCGGGCGAAAACCTTACCTTCACGGTTGCACTCAAACCCCGTACCAATACCCGGTTGCAGCTGATCTCCCTTTCCGTCATGCTGGCTCTCAGGGAAACCCTCTCGGCGACCCTGGCCTGTGAAAGTGCGATCAAATGGCCGAATGACCTGCTGATTTCGGGGAAAAAAGTGGCCGGACTCCTTACCGAATGCCGGTACAACGGACAAAACCTGGACAGGATGCTCCTGGGCACAGGGATTAATGTCAACCAGCAGGCCTTTCCGCCGGAACTGGAACACACGGCAACTTCTGTCCGGCAGTTTACAGGTGGACAGATAGTGGACCGGCCGTTGCTTCTTGCCGTGTTGCTGAACAGGCTGGAGCCGCTTATCGACCAGGCCGAATATGGCGACCTGGAACTCATCCGCAGCATCAACCGAAGTATCCAGGGGCACGGAAAATGGGTATCCCTGATGGTCGATGGAAAAAGAGAGGATACCCCGGTTAAAATACTCGGCGTTAATGAGTATGGCTACCTGATGGTGCTGACGGCAAATGATGATGTAAAAACATTCACGCATGAGCAGGTCCGGATCGAAACACAACCTGATTGACCTGGTTTCCACCGAAATCGGTAACAGCGCCCTTCCGGTGAAGGATGCGCCGGTGATTGTTGCTGTCAGCGGCGGTGCCGATTCCATGGTGCTCTTGTGGATCCTTGCCGTTGCCATGGAATTGAACGTGATTGCCGTTCATATCAATTACGGAAAGAGAGCAGGGGATTCCGAGAAAGACGAAGAACTGGTCCGGCATTTTTGCGGCAAACACAACATCCGACTTGAAGTCTGTCGGGATTCCGGAAATGAGAAATTTGGGGATGCGGCAAGGGCCGTTGGAAATTTTCAGGAATATGCCCGCAATCTTCGTCGCGAAGTCTTGATCTCGGTGATGAAGCAATATCAGGCTTGCGCCATCTTTCTCGCCCATCATGACGACGATCAGACCGAGACCATTTTTCAGAAAATCCTTCGCGGGGCCGCACCGGAAAAATGGGCGGGCATGAGTCAGGCCGACCCGCCATGGTACCGGCCGCTGCTACAGGTCGCCAAGGGAGATTTGCTGGCATTTGCAGGTGAACATGCCATTCCCTACCGTACCGATGCCACGAACCTGGAATCCGTCTACACACGGAACATCCTAAGAAATAAACTGTTCCCCGTCCTTGACAAGGCTTTTCCGGGCTGGCGACGCAATATCGGACGTGTTGCACGTGCCGGACTGCTGCAACGTGAAATGCTTGATCATGTGACGGACCAGGTTGCAATTTCATATACCGGGACAGGCACTCCTCATCAGCCAGACATGGACCGTGCCGCATGGGCGGCACTCCCTCCCGGCTTGCGGATTCCCGTGGCACGGCACTGGATCACACGACAGACGGGATACGCAGGATGGAGCAAAGGGGAAGTGGAGCGGCTGGGCGACCTTGAGCATATTCCGACGGGGGGGCGCATCACGCTGGATCCGGACATTGCCATTATGCGCGATCGCGACCGTTTTGTCGTTGCTGGCGACCCCGGCAAAAGCATTACCCGTATCCTCAAGCTTTCCGACCTTGCCAGCACCAGCTCGATCCACGCCGGGATTCACTTTGCAATTGACCATTACGATTCGAAACGGAAAGGAACGGACTTGCAGCTTGCACTGAACTCGCTGCCGGAAGAGCTCCTGCTGCGCAACTGGAAAGAAGGAGATCGCATCCACCCCCTTGGAATGGAAGGATCCCAAAGTGTGGCCGACCATCTGACCAACAGAAAGGTCTCAGCTATGCAAAAAAAATCCACTTTGGTGCTGGTTTCTTTTGATGGAAAAGTTCATGCCATTATATTTCCACATTGCCTGGACAGCGGGGAGATGGGAACCATTGCCGCCGAAAGCCGGTGCCGCACGGAAGGGCAACCCGTACTTCTAATAAAACAATCGGACCATCATCCATGACTTTTTACCAACCCGAAACAGTACTCTGCAACGGATCACTATTTCGCCTCTATATCAACAAGGAGCAGCTCGACAAGCGCATTGTGGAACTTGCAGGGCAGATCAACCGTGATTACGGGGACAAGAAGCCCATCTTTATCGGAATCCTGAATGGCGCGTTCATCTTTCTGGCGGATCTGATGAGGCATGTGACCATCCCTTGCGAGGTGGACTTTTTCAAGCTGAGCAGTTACGGGGATGAAAAAGTATCCTCCGGAAGTGTGACCGAACTGAAAGACCTGGACGCCGATGTTGAGGGACGTCATGTGATCCTGATTGAGGATATTGTGGATACCGGTCTCTCCATGCGCTACATGGTGGGCCGCATCAAGGAAAAAAAACCGGCATCCGTTGCCGTTGTCACGCTGCTGCACAAACCGGATGCCACCAAACATTATGTCAACGTCGATTACGTCGGCTTTCAGATTCCCACCCTGTTTGTGCTTGGATACGGCATGGACTTCGCACAGGAAGGCAGGAACCTTGCACAGATCTATGTGATTGATGACGGATCGGAAGACAGTTCGTCCCCGGTAATCCCGGAGCATGCAAAAAAATAGCTCCCCGGTTTGATTTCCGGGATTGAATTGCGATCAAAAATGGGCTATATTTAGAATTCTCCTGGTTTGGATTTTATGCCAGCCCATTCATGGATGTTTCAATGCATTATCGGCAGCAAACACGGAGAGATGGCTGAGTGGTCGAAAGCGGCACCCTGCTAAGGTGTTGAGCCCTTTACGGGGCTCCGTGGGTTCGAATCCCACTCTCTCCGCATCCGAAAGCGTAATCCCGCAAAATGTGAGGTTACGCTTTTTTTGTTTAATTATACCTGACAGATAGTTGGAACAATCCATAACCGATCACATTATGAGCTCACAAATCAATCCCTCCACTTCCGGACCCGGAAAAAAACTGCATAACCGGATCCCCATGAAAGAAAAAAAGAACATTGTTCTGATTGCACATGACAACCTGAAGAAGGAGCTGCTCGAGTGGGCCCGATGGAACAAGGAACTTCTTGCGGGACATGAGTTATACGGCACGGGTACCACCGGGGGAATTATTGCCAGCGAGCTGGGGTTGGATGTCTACCGCTTCAAGAGCGGGCCGCTGGGAGGGGACCAGCAGGTCGGTTCCAAAATATCTAACGGGGAGATCGATATGATGATCTTTTTCTGGGATCCGATGTCCGCCCAGCCACATGATGTCGATGTAAAAGCGCTGCTCCGCCTGGCTGTGGTTTACAATATTCCCGTGGCTTGCAACCGATCCTCTGCCGACTTCATGATATCATCACCGTTGCTGCAGAAAGAATACATCAGGAAAATTGACGACTACGCAGCTGTTCTGATCGATCTGTAATTGCTTCGATCTGTAATTGCTTCGATCTGTAGTCGCTGACCTTGCCCGTCATTTGCTCCATTTTTTAAAGACCGCACCCTGCTGTTGTGATGATTGTGAAGCAGTGTTTACTTGTTCTGCGGCAACATTTTAAAAGTATCAGAAAACGGCAGGCTTTGTTATAATCTGTCAGCGCACACCGGTTTGTCAGCGCACACCGGTTGCAAAGGTGACATCAAGGTCCGGCTCCTCAAGTACCACGGCGGTCTCGAGCGGACGCACATTAACCTGGTCTCCGGCGCGGAAATGGTTTCGGTTGTCGGTGTGCACGAGGCATTCACGGGCTTTGATGCGGACCCGGTATGTGATGTCATGTCCCTTGAATTCCCGGGATATGATTTCCCCCAGGTAATTGTCGTAGTGGCGGTTGGGTTTTTCCACCGTGAGATGCTCTGGACGAATGGACAGGGTGACACGTCCGGTGGCGGGACGGTCCAGGTTCACCCGTCCAAACTCGGTGAGCGCCGTGGCGCCGATGGCTTCGGCTGTGATGAGGTTGGTGGTTCCCAGGAACTGGGCCACAAAACGGGTGCGCGGCCGGTAATATACTTCCTCTGGTGTTCCGATCTGCTCAATGCGTCCATTGTTCATTACGGCAATGCGATCGGCAAAAGAGAGCGCCTCCTCCTGATCGTGGGTCACCAGCACAGCGGTCATGCCGGCTTTTTTCAGCAGTGTGCGTATCTCGTCGCGGGTGGACTGTCGCAATACGGCATCCAGATTGGAAAAGGGTTCATCCAGAAGAATAAGCTCCGGGGTGGGGGCAATGGCGCGGGCCAGTGCCACACGCTGCTGCTGTCCACCGGAAAGCTCGAACGGACTCCGGTCCCTGAACTCCCGAAGTCCCATCATGCACAAAATTTCCAGGGCCCGCTCTTCACGCTGTTTCCGGGGTGCGTTCCGAAGCCCGAACATCACGTTTCGGATTACCGACAAGTGTGGGAAAAGCGCATAATCCTGGAAAACAAAACCGATTCCGCGCTCTTCCGGCTCCACGTATACGGAATTCCGGGAAGCGGATCCGCGGCTATTTCCGTTTCCTGGATCATTCCAGGATCCTGTAGCTGATCCTATTCCTGCTCCGGTCCCTGGTCCGCTCTCTGAACCGGATATCAGGGATCCATTACTGGCCAGCGTCCGTCCGTTCAGTACCACTTCACCCTCATCGGGATGCTCAAAACCGGCAAGGATACGCAACGTGGTTGTCTTGCCGCAGCCGCTTGGTCCCAGAATGGCAAAAATCTCATGCCGGTTTACCGAAAACGAAACCCGGTCGACCACCTTTTCAGATGGTTCGAATGCTTTCGTGAGACCGGTTGCATTGAGAAGGGTATCCATGGATTTTACTTGTTGGCGCATAGGGTGCAAATTAACGCGATGTCCATTCCCGGGCAAAAAGAAGCCCGACGAACAAGGTCGAAAATAACAAAATTACAAGAGCATAGGGAGCCGCCTGACTGAACATGGCCTCGGCGGTATAGCTCCAGACGTTGACGGCAAGAGTCTGGAAACCGACCGGCGCAAGCAAAAACGTAATGGGCAGCTCTTTCATTGCCGACATGAATACAAAAGCGGCCGAGACGATCAGACCGTTCCGCATGACAGGAAATGTTGCCAGGAAAAAGGCCTTGAGGCGTCCATAGCCCAGGGATCTGGCTGCCTCCTCAAGCCGGGGTGAGGCCTGGTACAGGGCACTGCGCACCGGACCGATCGCCTCGGCAAGAAAATGCAGGGTGTAGGCCAGGATGAGCAGGGTGAGCGTCTGGTACAGGATGGGCACCGCATTGAGCGTGAAGAATATCAACGCCAGCGCAAATGCAAGCGGGGGTGTGGCGTATCCCACATACGCAACGCGCTCCAGTCCGCGCGTGAGGCGCGAAGGATGGCGCACCCCAATGTACGCCAGTGGTATGGCAAGGGCCGTGGCCAACAGGGCCGCCGGTGCGGACGCCATGGCCGATGCCGCAAGAGCCCGCTGCAAGCCGGCCAGCTGCCCTGTGTCAAAGGCCTGCATCATCCAGAAAAGGATGGTGCTGACCGGCAGGACAAAAGACAGCAGCACCAGGACCGTTACGAATATGTAGGCGGGCCATTTCCAGTGACCAAGCGAGATGGTGGCCGCCTTTTTTTCGCTTCCGGAACCGGTACGGTGAAAAAACAGACCGCGCAGCAACTTGTATTCAACGACGAGTGCGGTGGACGTAAGGACCAGCAGCATCAGGGCCAGCCAGGCGGCATACACCCGGTCATAGGAAGCGGCGTATTGCAGATAGATGGCGTAACTGAAGGTCTCGAAACGCATCAATGAAACCGCGCCGAAATCGCCCAGGACATACAGGAAGATGATGAGGGTCCCGGCATAGTAAGCCGGGCGCAATTGTGGAAGCGTGACACGGAAGAACACTTCGGCCGGACGGTAGCCAAGCGAACGCGAGGCCTCTTCAAGGGAAGGGTCCAGGCCGGCCAGCGCCGAACGGAAGTTCAGATACAGATAGGGGAATGTGTAGAGGCTGATGGCGGTCAGTGCACCTGTAAAACCGCCTAGCCTGGGGAGCTCCAGTCCAAAAACCAGTGCCATGGTGCCATTGGCGCCGGTAAAGCCCAGCAAGGCGTAAGCCATGACATATCCGGGTATGGCCAGTGGCAGAACACCCATCAGGGTCAGGATCTTGCGTCCGGGGATGTCGGTCCGGGTGGTGATCCATGCCAGTGGCAGGGCAATCAGGGTGCCCACGATAAGTGTCCCAAAAGCCAGCAGAAGCGTATTGTAAAGCAACTGAAGGTTCCGGTAACGGAAAACCAGCTCCATGGAGAGCTGCGTGTCTGCTTCGAGGGCCCGCACCAGGAGATAAAAGAGCGGAATGAGCACAGATAGACCGACCAGCACCGCTGGCGCCAGGAAGTACCATGGCGGCAGGTTATACTTGCGGAATATGTACGTTACTCTTTGCAGCAAAATGTGTAAATCCGTATTTGATCAAATATGGGGAGCACGATTAATACAGGTCTTTCTGATCAGGACAGGTCCGCCCGTTACAGCAGTTTCGCCTGATCAGGACAGGTCCGCTTGGCTGAAGCAGATCCATCAGATCACCACGAGAGGTCCGCCCGATCACAGCAGGCCCGCCCGGCGCAGGAGATTGAGCGTTCGGTTCAGGTCGCTGAGATCGTCAAGGTCCAGATCGGGACTCAGTTCCTGGATGTCACGGATCGGGGTGTCGACCGATTGCGTGGACATGCTTTCCAGCACCGGGTACTCGTAAACCTCTTGTGTTACCCACTTCTGATTTTCCTCTTCAAGAAGAAATTTCATGAAGGCGAGGGCCTCGTCCTTGTTGCGGGCCGTTTTGAGCATGCCGATACCTGCGACATTTACCAGGTTGCCAGCATCGCCATGCGCAAAAAAGGTCTGTTCGACCGGAAAGCCGGGATCTGTTTCACGGAACCGGAATAGGTAGTAGTGATTGGTAAGGGCGATATCTATCTCGCCAGCCGCGAGTGCCTGCAGCATGGCGCTGTTGTTGATATAATTCTGGGCATTGTTGCCTCTCATGTCGCGCAACCACTGCAGGATGACATTGTCGCCCTTTAGCAGTCGCATGGAGGTCAGAAGCGACTGGAAAGAACCGTTGCTCGGGGCCCATCCAACCCGTCCGCGCCACTGGCTGTCGGTCAGGCCGAAAATCGACTCGGGGAGCAGGGACGTATCCACCCGTGAAGTGGAATAGGCCATGACTCGGGCGCGTCCGCTGGTGGCAATCCAGGTTCCCTCGGAGTTGTGAAGCTGTTCCGGGAGCAGGGAAAGCAGGTCCGATGGAAGTGTTTCAAACATGCCGTTGCGATGAACTGCGCCCAATGCACCGGCGTCCTGCGCCCAGAATACATCGGCAGGCGTGCGGCGGCCTTCTTCAAGCAGGGCAACGGCAAGCTGGGTGGATCCGC
>SKYW01000131.1 GCA_007127695.1 Balneolales bacterium
ATTATTTGCCATGACCTTACGAATTCTGCGCATTGCCCTGTTCATTATCGTCCCGATCATCCTGCTGATGCTCTTCTCCAGCTGGATTATGGAGTGGCTCTGGCTCCGCGAGCTGGGCTATTCCGATGTCTTCCGGGTGCTGAAAGGCACGCAGGCACTGCTCTTCGCGGGCGCCTTCCTCATCTCGGCGCTCTACCTGCTGCTGAATTTCCGCTACCTGGCGCGGCTGCTGCGCGACTCCCGGCTCGTATCCATGATCACCGGCAGCCTGAACATCGCCATCCCATCCAACCGCCAGTTCAAATGGATGCGCAACACCTTCACCGTGCTGGGACTGTTCATCGCCTTTATCTTTTCCCTGGCTATCATGTTCCGCTGGGATGACGCCCTGCGCTTTTTCTACGTCCAGTCCTTCGGCGCTGTCGATCCGGTATTCGGACACGAGATCAGCTTCTACATGTTCCAGCTGCCCCTGCTCAACCTGGTGCAGGGCTCGCTGACCGCCCTGTTTTTCTTCGTCACCTTCCTGCTGTCCGTGATCTACTTCGTCACCGACATGATCAGCGCCCGGCCGGGACAGGGACTGCAAGCCAATCCCGCCGCCCTTAACCACCTGAAACTAAATGCAGCACTGTGGCTGCTGATGCTCGCAGCCGGCTTTTTCCTCTCGCGTTACGAACTTCTTTTCCGGGAGGATGGGGTGGTCTTCGGCGCCGGCTATACCCACGTCCACATTGAACTGCCCGCGCTCTGGGCGGCATCCATCCTCACCGCACTGCTTGCTGTCATGCTTTTCCTGAGCAGGTGGATGCGGCTCGGCAAGGTCATGATCGCCACCGCAGCCCTCACCGCGCTGGTGCTGATCTTTGGACGCGTACTGCTTCCTTCCGCCGTCCAGCAGTTCCGTGTAAATCCCAACGAACTCGAAGTGGAGCAGCCGTTCATTGAGCATAACATCACCATGACGCGTCTGGCATTCGGCCTCGACCAGGTCCGCGAAGTCGACTATCCCGCCGACGACACCCTGCGCGTGGACGATATCCGCAACAACCAGCAAGTGATCGAGAACATCCGCCTGTGGGACCACCGGCTGCTCATCCAGACCTACCGCCAACTCCAGGAAATCCGTCCCTACTACCAGTTCAACACCATCGGGATCGACCGCTACACCATTGACGGACAGAAACAGCAGGTCATGCTGGCTGGACGTGAACTCTCCGCCCGGCTGCCCGAAGGATCACAGTCCTGGGTCAACCGCCACCTCCAGTACACCCACGGTTTCGGCGTGGCCATGAGTCCGGTCAACGCCGCCAACCGCCAGGGCGAACCGCTGATGCTGGCGCGCGACCTGCCTCCGGTCACCCATCCCGACATCCCCATCGACAATGCCGCCATCTACTACGGCAAGGTCAGTCCGGGCTATTTCATCGTCAACACCACTACCGAGGAGCTGCACTACCCCTCGGGCGACGGCAACGTCTACCACCACTATACCGGCCGCGGCGGCATTGCCATCAGCAGCTTCCTGCGCAAGCTGCTTTTCGCGTGGGAGCTGGGCGACATCAACATCCTGCTCTCCGACTACATCACCCCGGAAAGCCGCCTGCAGATCTGGCGGGGCGTACAGGACCGCATCGACCGCATTGCCCCGTTCCTGCAACTCGACGAGGATCCCTATCTGGTCGTGCACGACGGTCGCCTGGTCTGGATCCAGGACGCCTACACCACATCCTCAAAATTCCCCTACTCCGAGCCGAACCGCGGCATCAACTACATGCGCAACCCCGTCAAGGTAGTTGTAGATGCCTATGACGGCACGGTCACATTCTATCTGGTGGACGAGGCCGATCCCGTGATCGGTGTCTACCGCAATCTTTTCCCGGACATGTTCATCCCGATGGATGAGGCCCCCACCGGACTCATCGCGCATTTCCGCTATCCCGGCAACCTGTTCGAAGTGCAGATGGAGCAGTACAGCCGCTACCACATGACCAATCCGCGCGTTTTCTACAACGACGAGGACCGCTGGCGCAGGCCGTTCGAGACGTACGGCGGTCGACGCCAGGTCATGGAGCCGTATTACGTACTCGGGCACCTGCCGGAAAGCCCGGGCGGCGACGTCGGCGACAAAGAACTGGAATTCATGCTCATAAGTCCGTTCACCCCGGAGGGCCGAAACAACATGATTGCGTGGATGGCGGCCCGGTCCGATCCCCAATACTACGGCGAACTGGTCATCTACCGGCTTCCAAAGGACCGGCTGATCTTCGGACCGGCACAGATTGAATCGCGCATCGACCAGGATCCGGAAATCTCGCGCCAGCTTGCGCTGTGGGATCAGCGCGGTTCCAGGGTCATCCGCGGCAACCTGCTGGTGGTCCCCATTGAGAACTCCTTCATGTATGTGGAGCCGGTATTCCTGCTGGCCGACCGTGACGATATCCCCCAGCTGCAACGTGTTATCGTTGCCCTGGGTGACGAGATATCGATGCAGCCGACCATCCAGGCCGCCATGATCGATCTGTTCGGGGATGAGGCCGATTTCCTGGGTCCGGAATTTGTTCCCATACGTGTGCCGGATGAGGAGGAACTGATTGCGGAAATCGATGAGCCGCTGCCGGTTCGCGACCGGCCCGTGCCACGTCCGGATGCTCTGACAGAGCAGCAGCTGGAAGAAGTGCGCACATTGTGGCGTGACCTTCGACAGGCCATGAGCGACGGCAACTGGGCCCGTTACGGCGAGCTTATCGATCAACTTGACCGAATGCTGCAGAATGGCAATTGAAACTTACTTGAGCAGTGTCATCCGGCGCACCATTCGCTGTCCGGCAGCCGTCATTTCATA
>SKYW01000238.1 GCA_007127695.1 Balneolales bacterium
GCCACCGGAATCTTCCCGGGTAAGACCATCCATGATCTCAGCGGGTCGCAAAACGGCGAGTATCTGGTGGCCTGGAACGATGCGCAGATCATGCTCTGGCCTGAGCCGCAAAGCGGCATCACCCCGGTTTTGCCGGATGGCCAGCCCATTAATGCCGTCAGGGCCGATGAGGAAAACGGGCTGTTGCTTGCGGGTTCCACCAACCAGGGCTCCTATGTTCTCGACATCGAAACAGGGGAAGCAGTCGCACAGCATCTCCCTGCGGGACCGTATATGAACAGCTTTTCCGGCCTGACCGTCCAGAACGGGATCCTGGCATCCGGATCGGACAATCTTTGGGGGCGGACCGGCCGCGGGTCTCCCCAGTCCGGTTACTACATCTTCCGTGACGACCAGTGGGAAAACTACAACAACCGGACACATCCCCTCCTGCAGGAGAAAAATTTCAACAGCACGTACACATCCACATCCACCAGTGATTATTTCTTCTTTGGAACCTGGGGGCGCGGATTGGTTCAGCACCATATCGCCTCCAATGAAATCAGGGTCTGGGATTCGGAGAACTCGGAACTGGATGGATTTCAACCGGGTTCCAGCTTTATCGTTGTGAGCGGACTTGCAACCGATCGCCGTGAAAACCTTTGGGTTGTCAGCTGGCTGAACCCGATCCGTCCCCTCTTCCGCTTTGTGCCCGAAACGGAAGAGTGGACCGCTTTTCCCCGCCTGCAAGGCGTTACACCTGTCGATCTGTACAAATCGGTTTTTGTGGATTCGAACGATCAGCTTTGGATTCCCATGTTGAACGACCGGAACGAAGGCCGGGGCATGGTGGTCAAACGGCTGGATGGCGAAGACCGGGCCGATGGGGTTATCCTGAGAGATGAGCCCGGCCGGGGCAATCTGCCGCATCCAGCAGTGAATACCGTAGTGCAGGACCGGCGCGGGGAGATCTGGATCGGCACGCAACGCGGACTGGCGCGATTCCCTTTCCCGCAGCGTGTCATTGATGGCGGTTCGGCCGACCGGCAGGCAAGTTTACTGATCAACGCCGATCCGATGGCTGACTCTCCGTTCCTGCTCAGGACATCCAACGTCACCAGTATCGCGGTGAACTCGGCGAACCAGAAATGGGTCGGAACGGATGGCGAGGGCATCTGGCTGATCGATGAGGAGGGCGGAAGGCACCGTGCCGTAAAAAACTTTACCACGGAAAACAGTCCGCTCATCTCAAATACCGTCACATCCGTTGCCTATGACGATGTTACGGGACAGATTTTCATCGCAACGGACCGGGGCCTGCTCAGTTATACCGATGTGGTGCGCGGCAGTGTCGCGGAAATGGATGATCTGTTCATCTATCCCAATCCGTTCTCATACAGGAATGAGGACCGGGAACGTATCGTGATTGACGGATTGTCAGCCCAGACCACGATCCGCATACTTACCGTGGATGGCCGCATGGTTCGGCGGCTGGATACGCGCGGTGGCCGCGTGGAGTGGGACGTGCGCGATTTCAAGGGCGACCGGGTAGCCACAGGAGTCTACGTGGTAGTGGCCGCGGACAGCCAGAATGACCAGCGCGGCGTTGGCAAGGTGGTGGTGGTCCGCTGATTCATTTGCAGTCCCCAGCTATCTGCTCATTTCCGGTCGCTGAGGAAACGGATGCAGCGGAATGGACTCGGCGCGACGGTCGGCGCGGCAGCCCCGTCCATCAGGATCACCTTGCGGCCCGCATTGCGACACAGGTACCTTGCCCAGTCCGCGCGATTCGATGCGATCTTCCGAGATGCCGTTTTCGCGATAGAAGGTCACTACGGAGTTGGCCCGACGCTGGCTCAGGCGCAGGTTGTACTGGTCGCCGCCGACATGGTCGGTGTAGGCATCCACACGGATCCGGTAGTTGGTCGCTTCCTTCAGGAATTCCAGGTTCTCACTGAGACGGCGGGCCGCGCGGGCATCGATATTGGAACGGTCAAAGTCGAAGTTGATGGTCTGGAGTGTTTCGATGAATACGGGATCGTTGGGATCCAGCGGATCGGTGCCCATCTCAATCTCCTGTCCATCCGTGAAACCGTCACCGTCCGTATCCGGGTTGTTCGGATCGGTGCCGTAGACATAGATTTCGTCATAGTCGGAGAGCCCGTCCCCGTCACTGTCCGGGTTGAGGGGATCGGTGCGGTAGATCAGAACTTCGTCGCCGTCGGAAAGGCCGTCACCGTCGGTATCCGGGTTGAGCGGGTCGGTTCCGTAGACGAGTACTTCATCGCCGTCGGAGAGACCGTCGCCGTCGGTGTCAGCTACCAGCGGATCGGTGTTGTATTCGTAGTACTCCTGTCCGTCCGTGAGACCGTCTCCATCGGTATCAGGATCGAAAGGGTCCGTGCCGATCTGTAATTCCACCTGATCGGGAATCCCGTCGCCATCGGAATCAAGCTCGGGATCGTCAACAATTTCTTCTGTCGTCCGGCATCCGCCGAGCATCATCGCGGAACCGAAAACAATAAGCAGGGCAAGTGTGGCAAATTTTGGAAGTTTCACAGAAATTCTCCGGTAAGTATTGCGGTTATTTGGGGAATATGAACCGGCCCGTCCGGGGCTGATGCAAAATCGTCTTACAATAAAAAGAAATCGAAAATTGCGTTAAAAGTAAATATAGTAATTTTACCGGCAGATGTGTGGATTTGAAACCCGTCGATGCAAATTTTTATTTGCCGGCCCTTTATTGCAACAGCATCGCGGATTTGTTATATTTGGCGTCTATCAAAAAATGTTCTTTTTATTGATGATCGGGGCTATAGCTCAGCTGGCTAGAGCGCTTGCATGGCA
>SKYW01000228.1 GCA_007127695.1 Balneolales bacterium
ACAAGGTGGGCATGAATTTCCGGGGAGACCCGACTTCCGCCCTTCTTGAAGTACTGGATCCGGAACAGAATCACACGTTCTACGACAACTACCTTGAGGTGGAATACGACCTTTCCAAGGTACTTTTCATCGCCACCGCCAACAACACGGACACCATCCCTCCTGCCCTGCGCGATCGCATGGAGATGATCTATCTGAGCGGATATACCCTCGAAGAAAAGCTGCAGATCGCAAAGAAATACCTCATCCCCAAACAGATAATAGAAAACGGGCTGGAAAAACCCCAATTACGGATCTCCGACAAAGCCGTAGAAAAAGTCATCGACGGCTATACGCGTGAATCGGGTGTCAGGAACCTGGAGAGGGAAGTCGGTTCTCTTGCCCGCGCCGTAGCCAGCAAGGTGGCTTCCGACGAGGTCACCAGGGCATCCATCGGTGTCGGTGACATCGAGACATATCTTGGCAGTAGAAAATTTTTCTCGGATGTCGCAGAACGGACCACGGTCCCCGGAGTATCGACCGGATTGGCCTGGACGCCCTATGGCGGCGACATCCTCTTCATCGAAGCCAGCGTCTCCAGAGGTACCGGTAAACTGCACATAACCGGACAATTGGGTGATGTCATGAAAGAATCCGCCATGCTGGCACTCAGTTACCTGAAATCCCGTTCCATGGAGCTTTCCATACCCGACTCGGCCTTTAACGAATGGGATCTGCATATCCACGTGCCCGCCGGTTCGGTACCCAAGGACGGCCCCTCCGCGGGTCTCTCCCTGCTTGCGGCCATATCATCCATATTCACCCAGAGAAAGGTGAAAAGCACGGTGGCCATGACCGGGGAGATCACACTCAGGGGATCCGTCCTCCCGGTTGGCGGCATCAAGGAAAAAACCCTTGCCGCCAAACGCGCCGGCATCAAATCCGTGATCCTTCCCACTCGGAATGAAAAGGATGTCGAGGAGATTGAACAAGACGTCATTCAGGGAATCGAGTTCCGGTATCTTGACCGTATGGAACCGTTGCTGGATCTTGTACTTGAAAAAGAGCCAGTGGTTGATCCTGAGGTCAAATACGCAAGCAAATCCAATGGCAGCAAACGTGACAAGACACCGGAAAAGTCCCCCGATCACGTTTCCACCAACTAAAATGGCCTTGCTGATCTTGAAAAATTGCCGGAACATTCACGAATCTGCTTGAATTCGTGCGTAATCACCGATGTTTTTCCACGGACGCGTACATGGTGCGACCACATTGACACAGATGCAATTTCGTTTATATTGATGCAACCTCAAATACCTTGACCTTGCCAGAGATATGATGAATTCGGCCACCTTCACTTCCATTATAAGTCTTTGGTTTTCTGCATGAAGGGCCTGATCACCAAAGCAACAGGAAGCTGGTATCAGGTACTGTTGGATAACGGCGAGAGCGTATCCTGCAGGCTCCCCGGCAAGTTCAGACTCGGTGAAGAACAGATCGTCAACCCCGTTGCTGTAGGTGATATCGTTGATATCACTCTTCAAAAAGACGGGACCGGAGTCATCGACCGTATCGGTCAGCGGAAAAACCAGCTGGTGCGAAAAGCCACACATGGGCGACGTGGCATACAATTGCTGGCTACCAATGTGGACCTGGTGCTCATCGTGCAGTCTTTGCGTGAACCCGACTTCAAAACCGGATTCATCGACCGGCTTCTTGTGACGTGCGAGGCATGGGAGATCCCGGCGCTTATCATCATCAACAAAACCGATCTTCAGAAGAGCAGAAAGGACGAAGAAAAACTGGAACAGATCGAAACCCTCTACAGAGAACTCGGGTATGATTTCCTGAGGACCAGCATCCATGACAAGACATCCATAAATAATCTGAGCACGGCATTAACCGGAAAGATTTCCGTTCTTTCCGGGCATTCCGGTACCGGAAAAACCAGTCTGCTCAATGCACTGTCGCCCGGACTGCAACTTAAAACCGGCGATATCAGTCGCTTTTCCAACAAGGGCAAACATACCACGACCTATGCACAGCTTATCCGGCTGAGCGAAGAAACCTACGTCGTGGACACTCCCGGAATCCGTGAATTTGGCATGGTTGACCTTGAACCTTATGAAATATCCCTCTTCTTTCCTGAAATGAGGCCACATCGTGAGTCCTGTCGTTTTTACAATTGCACACACCGCCATGAACCGGACTGCGCTGTGCGAACAGCCGTTGAAGATGGCAACGTGCCGGAGTCCAGATACAAAAGCTACCTGAATATTTTGAAAAGCATCGAAACCGGGCAAGAGTGAGATTCAAAGCACCTGGCGGCGAATCTGATGATGGGATTATCCGGAAAAAACGTTACTTTTTATCAATTATCACTACGCTTTATCATCTTTGTAATCCAAACCCCAATGCGAAAGGTGCTGCCATGGTGACATACGCTACAACTCCTTTTTCCTTCTTCCTCATTGCATTTACACTTCTCTTTTGTACTATTGTCCCATCCAACAGAGCATACGGTCAGCTTGGCGACGTCGGGGACTTTCTCAATGGCGGTGCAGACGCGGTCGGAGATGCCGAACTTCTATTTTCCGAATACCTGAAACCCTTTGCCAGTGGTTTCGGAGCCGGGGTCAACACCGGTTGGGTTGACCGAGCCCGCTCCCACGGTCTCCTTGGATTTCATGTGAAAATCAACTTTTCCGCTGCCGTCGTACCTGATGTGGATCAATTTTTCATGGTGGATGAAATTGGCCTGAACTACCTTGAGTTAGCTCAGGGAGGTCCGGAAGTCCCGACATTCAGCGGAAGCTCCAGCACAGATGCCCGGCTCCAATATGCTTTACAGGCACCAGATGGACAACAACTGGTCCTTGCCGATTTTGAAATGCCTCCGGGTACCGGTTTCAGGTATATCATGACCCCGATGATCCAGGCCGGTGTAGGGTTGCCGATGGACACAGACCTTATGGTCCGTTTTGTCCCGCCATTTTCCTTCCTTGATTACGGCGAAATATACCTCTATGGCCTTGGGATAAAGCACGAACTGAATCAGTGGCTGCCCGGCGGAGCCCTCCTTCCCGTGACCTTTTCCATCATGGGTGGATATACCTCCTTTGGTACCAGTGCCGGTCTCAATGCGCGCCCCTTCGATTTTTCACCACAGGGAGACTTTTTTTCCAGTGATGCGAACGAGTCCGAAACAGCCGCCTGGGACGACCAGAAAATCGTCTTCAGCACAGATGCGTGGACCCTCAACCTGATTGCAGGCAAATCACTGCCGATCTTCTCGGTCTATGGAGGTGTCGGTATTGAAGGATCCAAGACCAACGTCAGCGTTGAAGGGAATTTTCCATACTATTCACCGGAACCTGCAGGTGATGGTCAGTTCCGCAGAGAACTGAAAACATTTACCGATCCGTTGGACATCTCTTTTGATGGTGCGAACCGGCTCCGTGCCATGGCCGGTGTACGCATCAGCCTTCCGCTGCTTACGTTCAACGTGGACTATACCTACGCCGATTATTCCGTAGTTACGGCCGGATTCGGGGTCAGTTTACGATAACAGGGCAGTCTTGAACAGCGCAGCAAGGAACAGGGCGGACGGGTCAGTGTGCATCCAGCCAATTGTGAGATACCCCTGTATCCACTTTCAGCGGCACCTCTAGTTCCATGGCCTCCTCCATCACGGTACGGATGAGATCCGGAATCCCGGAAAGCTCTTCATCCGGCACTTCAAATACCAGTTCGTCATGCACCTGCATCAGCATGCGCGTGCCGGAATTTCTGGAGACAAGCTCACTGTCCATCCGGATCATCGCAATCTTGATGAGGTCGGCTGCCGTTCCCTGTATCGGCATATTGACTGCCGTGCGCTCCGCAAAACCACGGATGTTTTGATTTGCCGAGTGGATATCAGGGATATAGCGCCTGCGACCCGAGAGCGTCTCCACATAGCCATTATCCCGGGCAAAATCGATGGTCTCATTGATAAATTTGCGAATAGCCGGGAATCGCTTGAAATAAGCATCAATGATGCCTCTCCCTTCGGCATTGGAAACCCCGAGACGCTGAGCCAGTCCGAATGCACTTACGCCATAAGGAATACCGAAATTCACCTCCTTGGCTTTGCGCCGCTGTTCGCGATCCACCTCTTCAATAGAGCTGAGGCCGAAAATCTCGGCAGCTGTGCGGGCGTGGATGTCTTCATTGTTCCGGAACGCTTCTATCATCGCCGCATCACCTGACATGGAGGCAATGATGCGCAGCTCAATCTGGGAATAGTCGGCAGCCAACAACCGGTATCCCTTTTCTGCCACAAACGCTTTACGGATACCGCGTCCCCGTTCCGTACGCACGGGTATATTCTGCAAGTTCGGATTATTCGATGAAAGCCGGCCTGTTGCCGTGATGTGCTGGTTGAAAGTACTGTGGATGCGTCCGGTTGTTTCGTTGACCAGCCGCGGCAGGGCATCCACATAAGTCGATTTCAACTTGCTTAAACCGCGATATTCCAGAATTTTACCGGCGATTTTAAATTCAGGGGCCAGTTGCGAGAGAACCTGTTCGGATGTGGAATACTTGCCCGTTGCCGTTTTTTTCTTCGACGGGAGGTTCATTTTTTCAAACAGAATAACACCAAGCTGCAAGGTGGAATTGATATTGAACTCCTCACCGGTCATTTCAAAAATTTGCGATCGCACTTCATCAATATCCCGGTCAAGTTCTTCTGAAAATGAGGAGAGCAGATCCAGATCAATTTTAATTCCTGTAGATTCCATATTGGCCAACACGCGTGCCAGTGGAAATTCGATATCTTCTCCAAGTGCCTCAAGACCTTGCTCGCGCATTTTTTTATCAAGCACAAAATAGAGCCGCAATGTGATATCCGCATCCTCACACGCATAGGGCGTAATTTCTGCAACAGACACATCGCGCATCGACCCTTGAGCTTTTCCCTTTTCCCCGATAAGCGTCTCAATAGGAACCGGATCGTATCCGAGATATCCCCTGGCGAGCGAATCCATGTCCATTCTCTGTCCGGCATCGAGCAGATAGGCGGCGAGCATGGTATCAAAAACAGGCCCGTTGATACTGATGCCATACCTGGTGAGTACGCGATAATCATATTTGAAATGGTGCGCAACCTTCCGGGACCCTTCATCCTGAAAAAGCCGGTTTAGAGCTTCTTTCAACTTTTTCTGTTCAAATTCAGATACCACTACATACCACGCCTCGCTTTCGGTACAGGAAAAAGAGATCCCAAGCAGATCAGCGACCTGCGGGTCCGTTGACGTTGTCTCGGTGTCAAAACTCCAGACTTCTTTCTTTTTGAGTTTTGAAATGCATGCCTCCAGTGCTTCAAGGTCTGTTACGGTATGGTATGTAACCTTGTCAGGTTGGAGCATCATGTAAACCGGAGGCTCATCCAGTTCGGAAGCAGGCCCGCTCCCTGATGTATCATTGCGCTGGTCAGCCTCTCCCTTCCCATCCGCGCCCGGACCTGTTTTGCTGGATGCGATACCGCTTCCGGAACTTCCGCCAGGAATATTTGCGTCTTTCTGGTCTGCTTGCGGAGAAATCGGGTTGTCAAAAAGGGACCCCTGCCCCGTTTCCGGGAGTTTCTCCTTCACCTTTCCAAGGATCCCCCCTTCCGCATTTGCAATTTTTCGGGTTAGGGATCGAAATTGCATGCGTTTGAAATAGTTGATCAGTCTTTCGGCCTGAACGCCATCCCAACGGAGCTCCTCCCAGCGGATGGTATCTGGTACATCGGTATTGATGACAATCATCTCCCTGGATTTCAGCGCCTGTTCCCTGTTTTGTGTCAATCCCTCCCGTGCCCGCTTGCTTTTCATGTCAGGTGCCGCCTCAATCGCTTTTTCAAGAGAGCCAAACTCCTGGATTATTTTTGCGGCCCCCTTTTTACCGATGCCCGGAACGCCCGGTATGTTGTCAGAGGTATCCCCGATCAGCGCCAGTACATCCGTAACCGATTCCGGATCCACGCCGAAGTAGGCAATCACTCCATCCTTGTCAACAAGTTCAAATCCGTCACCCCGGCTCAGGGGTTTATACATGTAGATATTGTCACCAACCAGCTGCATAAAGTCCTTGTCCGGTGTAACCATAACCACGGTAATCCGTTCTTTTTTTGCACGCACGGCCAGTGTGCCAATGATATCGTCCGCCTCATAGCCGTCTTTTTCCAGATTGGAAAACCCGAACAGCTCCACCATTTCCTTTATAAGCGGTATGGATATCCGAAGATCTTCCGGTTGCGGTGGCCGGTTTGCTTTGTAGTTCTCATCCATTTCATGGCGAAACGTTGGAGCATGGGTATCCCATGCCACCGCCAGGTGTGTCGGCTCCTCCTTTTCCATGAGATTGACCAGGGCATTGCCAAAACCGTATATGGCACCTGTAGGAATACCCTCTGCATTCCTGAGATTACTGTTTATCATGGCAAAATAGGATCGGTATGCCAGTGCCGTCCCATCAATAAGAAAGAGTTTATCAGACATAAGATCACATTTCCCGCATCATTTGATATTCTGGGCCGGACAAACAGGCCTCTATCGTTGAGAAGAACTACAAAATAAGCGATTTTTGATATAACTTTTCTCTTTATAATACGAATACCCAAAGGTAGATCAGGGTTGGTGCACGGCACCTGCTCCATCGTCGGACACAACCGGTCCTATTTCAGATTATTATATGAGTTTAAAGAACGAAACCCGTCAGGCGTTCCAGAATACGAGGAACTTTTATCGCGAGTATACAAAGGGGATGACTCCGGAACGTATCGGCAAGGAGTTCCAGGACGATTCCAGGCGACTCATGGAGTTGTATTATGACGCTGTCGGGGTCAAACCCGGTGAAAAGGAAAAGAAACAGCCACCCGTTCGCGTATTCAAGCTTCTCTCTTCCCTTTTGCTGAGGCTGACCCCAGCCAGAAGGCTTGCGCTGGGTTTTTCATTTGCTGCTTTTGTCATTAATTTTTTATGGAGCGGACCTGTCGCCGCTCTCATGCTTCCTCTGGGCATCCTGACACTGGTGTTGCTGCTGTTGCTGGAGCTGCTTGAAAAATCAGACGTCATGAAAGAAATTGATCTGGCCCGTGACATCCAGATCAGCCTTCTGCCCGGATCCAACATCAAGCACATAAATCTTGAGTTTGCATCATTTGCCAGTACAGCCAGCGAGGTCGGCGGCGATTATGTGGATGTGATCAATACGGATGAAGGAACCTATTACGTGATTGCGGATGTATCCGGCAAAGGACTTTCAGCATCTCTGTACATGGTACGGCTGCAGGCACTGGTTCATCTGATCATTGAAAAGCTCAAGCCGGATCCCAAAGAACTTTTTTTGCATCTGAATGATTACATAAAATCCGGAAAAAAGGACAAGACTTTTGTAACTGCCTGTGCGGCATTCTTTCCATCTGATGGTTCCGCGGTAAAAATGTGCCGGGCCGGACATAATCCACCGTTGCTTTATCAGGCTTCCAGAGATGCCGTCAGTGAATTGCGATCATCCGGTCTGGGACTCGGAATGACCAGTACCGGGGTATTCAAAGAGCATCTCAAACAACTTTCCATCAACATGCAGCCCGGGGATAATCTTCTGTTCTACACCGATGGACTTACAGAAGCCCGAAACCCCCGGATGGAGCAGTATGACGAACACCGCCTGCGGGATCTCTTTGAGCTCTATGGCTCATTGCATGCCACCACGATCCTGAGCAAAATCCAGATTGCGGTTGAGGAATTCATTGAAGGGGAAAAACTGGTAGATGACATCACATTTACCTGCGTTCATATGCACCCGGAAAAAACCGGTGTTCTGGCGAAGAAGCAATCAAATGATCTGCAACAGCTGACATCCGGGTAAAAAAAAGACTTCAGTGTACACAAACCGAAGTCTTTTCTGGAAAAAATAACAAGAGGTATTGAGACCTGTCTGCTGATGCTGCAACAATCAGTTGCAGTTCAGTTCATGCTCAATTTCATGTTCTGCAGGTGACCGGAAATCACCGATCATGGCATTACGGAAAGCGCTGCAGGCTGCTTGCGTATTGTCAAGTCCCTTGTGGGCCAGGCCAAGCTCGAAATAGATTCTTGCCCTGTCAACTCTTCCGCCTGTCTCCAGCTCAAGGGCACGTTCTGCACTCGTACGCGCATCACCATATCGTCTCTGGTTGTTATAGACCTCGGCAAACCGATAGTGAAGACTGGCACTTTCGCCGTAACCGGCTGCCCGGTTAAGCAGGTCAAGCGCCCGGTTGAAGTACTCTTCTTCAATTTGCTCGGAAGCAAGGAAGACCAGGTATTCCCTGACGGCGCGCTGGCTTCTTTCCACGTTTTCCTCGTCACCGGCTTCCCTTGCCAGGTCAATGGATACATCAAAATTTTCGAGAGACCGGTCAATATCGTTCTGACGTCGAAACACCAAACCTTTCTGGTAGTAAGCGCTGACGTATGATGGATTCAGTTCTATGGCTCTTCTGTAATGCTCAAGTGCTTCTTCATTACGCTCATTTCTGAAGTACTGGTTGCCAATATTCAAATGCAGGGCCGGAAGGTTCCCACGTGCACGGCGAAGGATCTGATCGTCTCCGTACCTCTGTGCAAGGCGGGCAGTTTCTTCAAAAGCATCTACAGCCTCCTGAAGATTTCGTTCCCTGACCTGTTGCGCAGCGTTCATGAATGCCAGCCTGGGTATTTGCCCGACAGCACGTTCACGGATATCATTTGCTTCCTCACCAACTTCATCGGCAATGACAATGGTTTCCTTGAACTTTTCGATGGCCGCAAGAAAGTCACCCTGCTCGTTGAACAAGGCAAATCCTTCATTGAATTTGGTTATGGCATCTTCCCGTGATTGCGCCTGGATCCCGTCGCTGAAACAAAAGGAGATCAGCAAGGCCGACATAACCACAAAGGTGCTTTTTACAACGTTCATATTATTCAATTGAATTATTGTTTGGGTAATCGACTGTAAAAACGTTAGAAAACGTAAACTTCGTACCTGCAAGGTGCTTAATTTAACATTTTATGTTTTTAATACCAGTAAAAATATGCCCAGAGCCTGTTTCAGGTCAAAAAAAAAATCAGAAATTGGGTCTTAGTTTATTGGTCTCATAAAAATCGTAGATAATTGAAGTGGCCTCATCGGGATCGTCAGTCACGTGAAAAAGCTCAAGGTCTTTCGGATCAATGGTCTTCTCTGCGACCATCGTGTTTTTTATCCATTCAATCAGCCCTCCCCAGTAATCCTTGCCCATCAAAATAATTGGAAACTGATGGATTTTCTTTGTCTGGATGAGCGTCATCGCTTCAAAAAACTCGTCCAGAGTCCCGAAACCTCCCGGCAGCACAACAAAGCCCTGCGCATATTTTACAAACATCACCTTTCGGGCAAAGAAATAGTTGAAATGGATCCTGAAATCCTGGCCGATGTATTGATTTGCTGTCGGCTCATTGGGAAGCGAGATGCAGAGGCCCACCGAAGTGCCCCCCGCCTTGTCAGCACCCCGGTTTCCGGCTTCCATAATACCCGGGCCACCACCAGTTATGATACCAAATCCGGTTTCCGCCATTTTTTTCGCGGTTTCCACAGCCATTCCATAGTAAGGGTGGTCTTCCTTCAATCTGGCCGATCCGAAAAAGGAGACGCAGGGACCAACATGGGACATTTTTTCATATCCATCCACAAACTCCCCCATGACTTTGAAAACGCCCCACACATCCCGCTCGAACCGTGCATCGTATCTGCTTTGAATTTGTTTTCGTTTTTTTTCCATTTAAAAACTGCTTTAATTTATTTTTGAATTATCGAAGAGCTATCTGCAGGGTCAGTACCAGCCCATCCATGCTGTTGTTTGCTGAAAACCTGTTTTGCTCAGGCCCTGGTGCAAAAGTGGTGTTTTCAATTGAATTCCGCGGCAAGTTTGCGGGTCCAAGATAAAATCCCGCACTGAGGTCATCACTGACATCGAAGTCGCGCATGTGTGCAAACACATAGGCATCCACGATGTTCAGCCCATAGGCAAGAACCACCCCGAGAATGGTCAGGTCCCTTCTGTTTCGATATACGTTTCTGTTGTATCTAAGGGACTCCGGATTCTGGTTCGGATCGATATGCGGCGGAGTGGGCCCAAACCGCTGATCGCCGTCAGGGTTTTGGCTGTTATAGAAAGCAGCCCGGTAGTCCCGGTAGTTCTGGTCCATCTGTATGCTGTAATAGGTAAGACCGGCAAGCATCCCGTATATGACCGGAACTTTCCAGATCTGTCGGTTTACCACCTGACCCCAGCCGGGAATCATCATTGATTTACGCATCACGGATGATGGTTTGGGGACCGTATCCCTGCGAGACTGTTCGATATCATCCAACAGGCTCCTGCGATAGCTGAAGACTGGCGGTTGGTCCTGCATTCCGGAATAAAAATGAGGAAATACGATATCGGATGATTGCTCGGAGTGGGTGTATCGAATGCGGAGCGGCTGAGTAACAAATCTTTGAGATGTATTAATCTGTGCCATGTAATCCGTCGATGCATCGGTTCCTGTTGCAATGCTGGCGGTTCCACCATAGGCATAGAGCAGTCCCGGACTGAGGGCGATGTTCAGCAGTATGGTTACCGTGATGAAAACACAGGCGGCTCCGCCCCGGAGTTCACTGTTCACCGGTCGATTCAAGCAGTGATATGATTCGTTCCAGATCGTCATCCGAGTAGTATTCCAAACGGATTTCTCCGCCTTTGTTTTTCTTTTTTATCTGAACACG